>NZ_JBEZFS010000010.1:0-254125 GCF_040649575.1 Nonomuraea sp. NPDC048916 | reverse complement strand
CACCGAGGAGTTGAGCTTTCTGGGTGAGGTGTCCTGCGTCCCGTTGCAGCAGGCGCTTCGCCACCTCCAGGCGGCGTTCGCCTGCTTCTTCGCCAAACGGGCCAGATACCCGGTGTTCAAGTCCCGCAAGAAGTCCCGCCTGAGCGCCGAGTACACCCGTTCGGCGTTCCGCCGGCGCGACGGCCGGTTGACGCTGGCGAAGATGAACCTGCCGCTGGACATCGTCTGGTCGCGCCCCCTTCCCGAAGGCGCGCAGCCGTCCACCGTGACCGTGACCAAGGACGCGGCCGGACGCTGGTTCGTGTCCATCCTGGTCGAGGAGAAGATCTCCCCACTGCCCCCGGCAGAGGCTCGGGTGGGGGTGAATGCGGACATCACCGCTCTGGTCACGCTGTCGACCGGAGAGAAGATCACCAACCCCGGGCACGAGCGGGCCGACCGCAGGCGGCTGGCCCGCGCTCAGCGGGCGCTGGCCCGCAAGGAGAAAGGCTCGGCCAACCGGGCCAAGGCCCGGCTGAAGGTGGCCCGGGTGTATGCGCGGATCGCCGACCGCAGACGCGATTTCCTGCACAAGGTCAGCACACGGCTTGTTCGCGAGAACCAAACGATCGCCGTGGAAGACCTGACCATCCGCACCATGGTCAAGAACCACAGCCTGGCCCGCGCCATCTCCGACGCCTCCTGGCGGGAGCTGCGCGGCATGCTGGAGTACAAATCGGCCTGGTACGGGCGGACCCTCGTGGTGGTCGACCGCTGGTTCCCCTCCTCCAAGCTGTGCTCGGCCTGCGGCGCCGTCACCGACACGATGCCGTTGAACGTCCGGACCTGGGTATGCGCCTGCGGCGTATCCCATGACCGGGACGTGAACGCGGCCAAGAACATCCTCGCCGCCGGGCTGGCGGAGAGCTGAAACGCCTGTGGAGCCGGCGTAAGACCTCAAGGGAAGTCCCCTTTCCTGGCGGGCGGCTGGCGGTGAAGCAGGAAACCTCACCCGTGAGGGTGGGAATCCCCCTCGTTTACGAGGGGGAGGAGGTCAACTGGTGCCCGTGCCCCCCTCGCTCATCAGCCTCTCGACCGCCTCGTAGTCACCGGCGCCGGCGAAAAGCAGGGCGATGGCCTTGCGGTACTCGCGGACGATCCCCGTATAGACCTCGGTGAAGTAGGTGTTGCCGTGCTTCAGGCTCTTGTAGAGGGTTTCCCCGGCCTCCCAGTCGTCCGTGCCGGCGTAGGTCACCTGGGTCTCCTCTGACAGGTGCCGGAGAGATCCAGGTGTCGCCCCAATGAGCCGCTCGAGGTCTCGCTCGAGGTCCTTCGCGATGTTCTTCAACCTGTCGGCGCTGAACTTGATCTCGTCCTGCTTGGGGTTCAGCCCAGGCCAGCTCTGCTGCGTCGGTCCCTCGCGTGGCTCCGCCATATCACACCTCCAGTTCGATCAACGAGCCTAGTAGTCCCAAGCCCAAGTCGTACAGAAAAGGGACATTGCTCCCAGCAGATTCGGGGCACAAGCCCTGTCACTTCTATGCTGTCCTGTAAGTCGCGCTTCTCCCTCCTCCCGCGAAATGGAGTGGCATGCAGACCCGGAAGGACCTCTATCAGGCGCATCGGCTGATGATGCAGCGCCTCGGCATGGCGTTGCTGCAGGCCGAGCCAGATGTGCCTGAGTCACCGATGCGACGGCACACGGTGGCGCTGTTCTGCGGGCTGATCATCGCCGCCCTGGTGACCGCGGGGTTCGGCATCTGGGGGCTGCTCAAACCCGGCGGGGCGACGAAGCTGACCGATCCGGGCCAGTTGCTGGTCGAGGAGGAGAGCGGGGCCAAGTACGTCTACAGCGAGCAGGAGAAGCAGCTGCTGCCGGTCGCCAACTACGTCTCCGCGCGGCTGCTGCTCGACACCTCCGACGTCAAGGTGCGCAACGTGTCGGCGGCCTCGCTGGCCGGATTCGCCCGGGGCCCGTATGTGGGCATCCCCGGCGCGCCCGACTCACTCCCGGTCAAGGAGAAGCTGGTCAAGGGGCCGTGGTCGGTCTGCGTGGGCCAGACGACCGACGCGTCCGGGGTAGTGCAGACTTACGTCACGCTGGTGGGCGGCTTCGAGGTAGGCGGCGCGCCGGTCGGCAACGGCGCGATGGTCGTCACCGACGAGCAGCAACAGGGCTGGGTGATCTGGGCCGACCAGAAGATGAAGGTCGGCCCCGAGGGGATCAACGCGCTCGGCGCCACCGTCCTCAGGAAGGTGCCCGCCGCCTGGATCAACGCCATCCCGACCGGGCGCGACTTCCGCGGGCCCTCGATCCCTAACCGCGGGAAGGTGGTGCGGGGGCCGACCGGGCGGGCCGCGCGGGTGGGCCAGATCTTCATGTCACCCGGCATGGCGGGCAGCGCGGACCGGTGGTACGTGCTCGCCCAGGACGGTCTCGCGCCGATCACCGTCACGCAGGCGACGCTGATGCGCAACGACCCGGCCAGCAAGAAGGCGTACGGGCGGCGGCCGGTCGTGCCCATCGAGATCGACGCCGCGACGGCCAACGCCATGCCGTCCAAGCTGCAGATCCTCGGCGGAGGGCTGCCCTCGACGATGCCGAAGGTGATCACGCCGTCGACCGAGTCCCCGCTGTGCGCGGTCTACGCGGGGACGCAGACGGGCTCGACGCGCGCGAAGATCACCAGTGGCGGCAGGATCGCCATCCCGATCCCCCGGGCGATCGGGAGCCAGGAACACTTCGACCAGATTCTGCTGCCACCCGGCGGAGCGGCGGTGGCCGGGCTGCTGCCGGGTGACGGGCAGTTGGCGGCGATCAACACGTACTACCTGGTCAGTGACCAGAACTGGCTCTATCCTCTGCAGTCGGCGGCCCAACTGGAGACCTTCGGATACGACGCCTCGTCCGTCGCCCCGATCCCGGCCCAGCTGCTGCACATGATCCCGCAGGGACCCCGGCTCGACCCGGCGGCGGCACGTACCCCGATCAAGGTCAACTGACGGCGTCCGCCGATCCGGCGATCGCGTCGAAGGAAGGGGCCCCGAGCCGTTCAGGCGAGATTGGGAATGTCCGTATTCGGCGTGGGCGCGCCGGTAGTCGGGTCGTTGGCGAGCTTGAGGTTCTGGTAGCGCATGCCGGCCTTCATGTCCTGGAACTTCATCCCCTGCTCAGCGGTCAGCGTATGGATGCCCAGATAAAGGAAGCCCGCCACCATGGCGAATTTCAACAGATGGGGGCGTAGTCCCTTGATGCTGGTCCACAGGGCCTGCAGGCTGGCGGTGACCGTCGCCCGGACTGCGGCGGCGGTCACCGGATGCACCTTGCTGGCGATACTGGCCACTCCCATGGCCATCATCGCCGTTCCGACCGCGAGCACGACCCATGAGAGGCCGTTGTAGTACTTCGCACTGGAACCGAGCAGGTTTCCCATCCCGACGCGATGCTGACCGAGCTCCTCGGTTTCCTTGACGAAGTTCTTGAGCATCGGTCTGACGATCTCAGCGGTTCCGCCCTCCCAATCGGCGACTGTCTCCAGGCGCTCGGCCAGACTTGTCACCGACTTCTGGAGGGCTGCCAGCTCCGTGTTCGTCTGCCACTTCTCTTTCGCCTCGGTCATCGTGTCGGGATTCGCCACGAGGGTCCAGAGAAATGACGCGATGTAGAAACCGACGGGCTGTCCGATCAGCGCCGCGCCGGCCGTGGCCAGCGTCGCCCCGGTGATGAAGCGTTCTCTACCGCCGTAGTCCATGTCACGTGTCCTCGTGCTGGAGCACCGCCGGCGCCACGTCCTCGTCCGCGCCCCAGTCGCCTTCGTCCCCGCGTAGCAGGTCGGAGGCGGAGCCCTCCTTCTCCCTGTCTCCTCCCGCGCCCATGGGCGCCATCGGCATGAAGGGCATGCCGCCCATACCGCCAAGGCCGTTGGCGCCCTTCGCGAGACCGGGAACCTGACCACCGGCTCCCATTCCGCCAGTGCCCATACCCGTGCTCGTGCCCGTGCCCGGCGAACCGGTGGTCACTCGGCCAGGGTCCATCGTTGGGGCGCCCTCCGGAAAGCGGGCCTGCTGGATCTGCGCGGCGGACGGATCGTAGCCGGAGAGGTCCGTCTTGGTGGGATCAGGAATGTTGGGGTTGGCCAGGTTGGGGTTCGTGAGGTTGGGGTTCGTGAGATCGGGGTTCGTGAGGTTCGGATTGGTGAGGTTCGGGTTCGTGAGGTTGGGATTCGTCAGGTTGGGGTTCGTGAGGTTCGGGTTAGTGAGGTTCGGATTGGTGAGGTTCGGGTTCGTGAGGTTGGGATTCGTCAGGTTGGGGTTCGTGAGATCGGGGTTCGTGAGGTTCGGGTTCGTGAAGTTCGGATCGGTGAAATTCGGGTTCGTGAGGTTGGGGGTGCGCGAGTTCAAACCACCGAGATCGGGAGGGGTGATATTCGGCAGGTTCCCGCCGAGGTTGTCGATCGGAGGCTGGTCGTCGTCCGACTTCGTGTACTTGCGATCCGATGTCACGAACGTGGTCTCCCAGGACTCCAGGACCTCTTTGGCGACCTTCAGCACCTTGGCCTGCTCAGTACGGGCGTCGGTGTGCTTGCCGTTCAGCTTCATGAGGTACAAGCCGTATCCGGGCCACGCGAGGTCGGTGCCGTTGGTTCTGCCCATGATCGTGTCCACCTGATCGCGGTCCCCCTGGAGGGACTTGCTGGTTTCCTCGATCATGCCCTTTCTGAACTGCACGCCGGACGAGGGCTGGAGGTTGTACCTCGATACGTCATCCGAATACGAAGAGCCATTGCCCATTGCCCCACCCCTTTGTATGCCGCCGTGTACCGCCTGTACGCGATCAGCCGATACGTGGTTCCGTCACCACGTGCGCCGAGGCCCAGACGTCACGCTCCTCCGAAAGATTCGTTCCGGTTTCGACGCCTTCTTCCGAAGTGCCGCCACCCATGCCCATCGGCATGAGGGGGGGCATCCCGGTGCCGGCACCCGGGGATCTCCCAGAGCTCGTGGGACCACCGCCGGCGGAGCCCCCGAACGATCCCGGAGCGCCGAGAACCGACGGAACGCTGGGCGTGCTGCCGGTCGGAGCCGGGATGAACGTGGTGGGCGCCGTCGTGGTGCCCATGTGCGGGGCGCCCGTGTAGGGAGTGCCGATGTACGGGCTGGCCGTGGTCGTCGCCTGCGGGGTGAAGCTCGCGACCTCGGTGTGCCGGGGATCGTCCCGGCCGATCACGGAAGGCACGGCGTTGTCGGTGAGGCCGGTCTGGTGCTGGGTGGTGGCCGTGTTCGGGCCCGTGCCGTTCGTACTTCCCGGACCCGTCGCCTCGGAGCCCGGGCCGTTCGATCCGCTGTCGCCGGGTCCCGCCGGGTCGGTGCCGGTCGGGTCCGTGCCGGTCGGATCTGAGCCGGTCGGGTCGCCGCCACCGGGTCCTGAGCCGGACCCGTTGGAGCCATTGCCCCTGGAGCCCTCGGCAGGCGAGTACGGATCGCCGTTGGCCGACTGGCCGACGACGGTGTAGGGCCCTCCCGAGCCGGCCGGCAGGTCGGTGAGCACGACGGGCCGCTGGCTCGGCCCGCCGCCTCCGGGGATCGTCACGGTGGGCAGCTCGTACGACACGTCCATCGGGACGTTGAAGTCGAGCACCTCGACGATCTTCTGGTTCAGCTCGCGCATCACCTTCTGCGCCTGAACGTTCTCCTCGGCCTTATGAGCCTGGATGAAGGCCTTCTCGGCAGCGATGGAGTCGTTGGTCGGCGCCGGGATGTCGACGGAGATGTTCTGGACCTTCGCGAGGGACTCGGGCAACTTCTCGGCGTAGATGCCGAGGGCTTCGTCCATGAGCTTCATCTTCGACGACAGCTCCACGCCACTCGCGTGCATGAGCTGCATGGCCTTCTGGACCTGGGCGGCCGTCGGCCCCTTCCACACCTTGGCGAGCCGGTCGGCGTGCTCGGAGAGCGCGGTGACGGCCCGGTCGATCGCCTGGGCGGCGCTCCCGTAGGCGGACCCGGCGCCGCTGATGTCGCCCGGTTTGGTGTTGCTCAGAAGTCGCTCGATCTCCGCCTTCGGGGCTGGGACCGTCTCCCCTTGGGGGGTCGCCTCGAAGGAGCGGATGATGAGGACCTTGCGCTCCTTACCCACGATGACCTTCCTCAGCCCTCACGGCCGCCCTCGTTCTGGCTGTTCGTTCCGGCGTACACGTCGGCGTTCGCCTCGATGGCCCTGATCACTCGATCGAAGGCGTTGGCGAAGTCGGTGTACGCCTGGAGGAACTTCGCACCGGCGCTGTTCTCGCCGATGGTCTTGGTGAACGCCTGCGCGTCGTCCCACTGGCCTATCTGCGCCTCGGACAGCTGACACTCGTTCTGAAGTCGCCGGACGTGGTGGTCGAGACTGCCCCCTCCACCCGACGATCCGGCGAAGGCGGACGCCAACTCGCGCGCGACCGCCCGCATCTGGGTGACCGAGTACTCCACAGGCGCACCGCCGTCGAGCCCCGGCCAGTTCGGATCTATGTTGAGCGGGTCCTGGCCGCCTTCCATAGCCTCTTTTGTCGTCATCTCGCCCCGTGAAAGACGTGGTCTCGGCCACCGCTCACAGGCGATGACCGAGTTGGCGGGTTCGGCCTAGTTCTCCCACAGTCGGCGGTTGTAGTTCTCCGCCTGCTGGTAGTTCTGGTTGGCGAGCCCGACCGCGTTGGCGGCCTGGTTCAGCTGGTTGCCCATCTCCTTCTCCTGGGCGTCCCAGTAGGCACGGTGCTGGTCGAAGAAGGACTTGGCACCGTTGCCGTCGCCGTCCACCCAGTGCTCCTGCAGCTCGCGCTGGATGTCCGCGTAGAGCTGGTCGGTGATCCGGTCGAGCTCGGTCACCACCCTGAGCAGGCCCTCCTGCGCGGCCTGCATCTGGACGAAGTTGACCTTCGTGAAGTCGTGCACGCGACCGTCGGCCACAGCGATCTCCATTCAGTGTGGGTTGAAGAAAGTACGGCCCTAGGCCTTCACGTTGATGAGCGCGTCGACCGCGTTCGTGTTGGCCTCGACACCGCTGAGGCCGATGTTGTGCGAGTCGGCCTCAGCCTTGCTGTAGATCCCCGCACCCACGTTGAGGTTGTCGTAGATCTTCTCGAGGTCCTGGATGATCCGCTTGCAGATCACGTCCCAGGTGTCCATGTGCTGCCGGTACTTCACGGCCGCGGTGCCTTCCCACCCGGAGGCCACGCCCGAGGCGGTGAGCTCCTGCACGGTGGTGGCGACTCCCTTACGCAGGCCTTCGATGTTCTGTGCGGCGGCCTCGACATACCGGGCCGCGTTCTGGAGCTGAGCTGGGCTGGCGCCAAAAAGTGACACAGCGTTTCCTCTCCTGAGTTCTGAGCCTGTGCTTCCCCCTCGTCAAGCTCATACGCAACGGAGGGCATGATCGGCACGAATGCCATCAAAGAACACGGTAACCATCACCCGCAACATGACTAACAAGTACGTAGGTCACTTATAGATAACAAATAGGCGACTTTTCAGGAAACGTGCAGGTAGGTCGCCTGGCGTCTGTTGACGGGCAGTGTGGAATCCGAGTTAACAGGTCCTAGCGGTTTGCCCCGGTTCGCTGTGATCGTCCATGGTTTGGTCTAGCGTTTGCGATCAGCGTGGGGCGAAGGAGATCGCGATGAGTGAGCAGGACGTCGACAGCCTGATCAACTGGGGCTCGACCGTCGGCCCGGCCCAGTCCGAGGTCGCCACCACCGGCGCGCCCAGCGAGATCCTCGCCGACGACGTCGTGATCGTCGATCCCGCCGCTCTGCGCGACTCCCAGACGGCGGAGCCCGCCCAGACGGCCGAGCCCACCGCGCTGACCGAGGCCGGCCCGGCGGACACCGACGACGTGGCGGAGGACGCCGACGACGGCGCCGACGATCACGAGCCCGGCTTCGTCGACCCGCAGGCCGCGGAGGGCGATCCGGAGTGGGAGCCGTCCGACCGCGAGGGCGAGGACCCCCCGGACGACGAGCCGGCCGATCAGGATCAGCCCACCGACGGCGCCGACGGCGCCGACGATGACGACACCGACGACTCGCAGGACCCCGACCAGGGGGAGCCCGGAGACCCGACCGATCCTGGAGGCTCCGGAGACCCCACTGACCCCGGAGGGTCCGGAGACCCGACCGACCCCGGAGGGTCCGGAGACCCCACTGACCCCGGAGGGTCCGGAGACCCGACCGACCCCGGAGGCTCCGGAGACCCCACTGACCCCGGCGACGGTGGAAACACCGGAAAGCCCGGCGACCCCGATCCCTCCGAGCAACCGCCCGAAGTGCCGAAAGTCCCAGACGACACCGGAAAATCGGATACACCGGCAGTCCCTGGGAACGGCAACGGCTCGGGCGGCGGATCGCCCACCAGCCCAACGAAACCCACCAGCCCATCGAACAAGGGCACCGGTGCCGGCGCCAATCCCGGCCCTGTCACCGGCAACGGTGACAATCGGGACAAGACAGCCAACGGCCAGGACATCGACAACGTCGCCTACGCCATCATCAACAAGGTCACACCGCATGTGAACGATGCCTTCAAGGCCGCCAACGGCAACAGTGCCGACTTCTACGTGTTCGGCATCGCCGGCCTTCCTCTCGGCCTGGGTAACGACAAGGTCAGGTCCGCCCACTCCGACTACCTGGTCGAGGGCGTCCACATGCTCACGAAGTGGGGCACCAAGCTGAAGAAGACCTCGGCCGTCTGGAAAGAGGCGGACGACCAGAGCACGGCCAAGGAGGACTGAGCACCCATGGATAGCGGCTTCCTGATGTACGCGTCCGCTGTCGCCCTCAGCGGCTTCGCGGCCACCCTGGTGCCGGGGGTCGCGTCCTGGTCCATCCCCGTCACCATCGGCCTGCTGGCCAACAGTCCCGGCGCGATGGCGAAGCTCGCCACGAACTACGAGACCGCCGCCCAGCAGTTGGCGGCGGCTCACACCGAGCTGGGCAACACCAAGAATTCCGGCTCGCCGAAGGAATGGGACGCCGCCGACAGGGACGCGTTCGACAAGAGCGTGGCCGCCTTCATGGAGCAGGTCACCAAGGCGAAGGACATCGTCCACAGCGCCGGGCAGACCATGCGGCACTCGTCCACGGCGTCGCAGGTCTGCGCCTACTTCTGCGTGACGGCGGCCGGGGTCATGCTCATGGCCGCATACGCCGCCTCCGCGGCGGCCACCGCTGGCCCCGGGGGGCTGATGAGCGGCCAGCTCGCGGCGCAGGGCGTGGCGGCGAGGGTGCTCACCGCGGTGAGCGAGGTGTTGAAGAAGCAGGGCGTCGTCTACGGGATGGCGGGCGGCACGCTGGTCATGGGCGCCGGCTGGCACCTGCTGCAGCTGCGGACCCTGCAAAACCAGGTCAACAAGCCTGAGGAGGAGATGCCGAACTTCACGCAGGTGAGCCTGAAGTGGGCCCCTGACATGTAGGCACGGCTCAGAGGTCGAGCCGGCGACGGATGCGGTCGAGCTCGCCCATCACGTCCTCGAAGGTCCGGTTGTAGGCCGCCTCGGCGCTCCTGACCTGGCTCAGCGCGGCCTCGGGGTCGTTGACGAACCGCATGGGGTTGTCCTCTTCGCCGAAGACCTCCCCCATCGCATCGCTCATCTGCCTCTGCAGATCATCGGAGGCCATCCGAATGGTCTCTTTGATCTTCTCGGCGAGCTCGCCGGAGCTCAGGCGCATCGCCTTGGGGTGGAGCTCGAGCTCCCGCAACCCCTCCGCGGCGAACTCGACCGTGACCAGGCCGTCCTCGTCCTGCGCGCGGCCGACCAGGGTCGCGACGGTCTTCTGTAGCTCTTCGACGCGGGCGAACTGCCCATCGGCGGTCTTGATGAGTTTTTCGATATCGATGTTCGCGAAATCCCCGAATTCCTGCACCGGCTACTCCATCCTCGCGGGATAAACGCCCAGCAAAGTAGCGCTTGTGGATCACATGCGCAATCTCCGGGATAAGGACGGGTTCAGATCGTTCATCAGCTCGTCCTTCGCGGCGGACGCGGCCTTCTCCGCGGCTCTGATGGCGGCCAGGATCGCGTCGGCGAGGCCCGTGGCGTCCAGCCGCCTTCTGCTCAACGGGCTGATCTCCAGGCCCACCAGGGCGCCCAGCGGGTCGGCGGTGGCCACGATCCGGCCGTCGTCGGCGTGGCCGGTGAACTCCCTGGTGCTCCACTCCTCCACCAGTTTCTCGGCCCGCTCGGCGGCGGCGAGCAGTTCGTCCAGCCTGGCCTGCGCGTCGCTGATCTCCTCCACCGCTCAATCCCCTCGCAGCACGTTCTGGACGTACGAATCCAGCGGGTCGCCTCCGGACGTCGGCGCCGCCGGACTCGCCAGGCCGTCCGCCATCTCCACCAGCCTTTCGCCCATCGCGACATGGGCGGCGACGATCGCCTCCCGAACCGCCTCGGCCAGCTCGACGTGGTCGAGGTCGCGCAGCCTCCGGGGGTCGATGGTGAGCCCGAGCAGCCGCCCGGCGCCGGACACCTCGGCCCGCACGGTCCCCGTCGAGTCGGCGCCCTCCAGCCTGGCCTCCTCCAGCTCGCCCAGCACGCCGGCCAGCGAGTCGAGCCAGGACTCCGCCTCACGCAGCAGGCCGGAGAGATCTCCGTCCCCGCCCGCTCCGAAGGCGGCGACCTCCTTCATCTCTTCTCCCTCACATTTACCGGGATCCAGTTGTCGTCGATCCGGTCCGGCGCCTCGATCGCCGGAGAGAGCCCGAGGTCACGCGGGCCCATGTCCGGGTTGCCGGACTTGTAGAACGCGCCCTTGAGGTCGTTGAGCTTCAGCTCCAGCTTGTTGAGGTCGCCCTCGTAGGAGTTGTAGACGTCGGCGAACTGCTTGACGAGGTTTCCGACCGCGCTCATGAACAGGCCGACCTGCGTCATCAGGGCGACCCTGCCGACAGGATGGGCGCTCATGGTCGTCAGCGTCCTGAGGACCGGCGCCGAGGTGGCGTACAGGCCGAACACCGACAGGTCGTACTCGAGAACCTCCTTGTACTGGCTGTGCATGCTGCCGCTCATCTCATCGGAGACCTTGCCGAGCCGGCCGTACAAGACGTCCACGTTGAAGCGGACGTACCGCTGAAGCGTGTCGACCGCCTGGCCCTTCCAGTGCGGCGAGATCTCGTCGAAGAACGAGCGCCACAGGTCGGACCTGCTTCCCTCCAGCAGGCCGGCCATCTCCTTCCAGCGTTCGCGGCGGTCGTAGAACAGGAACGGGTTGCCCAGGTTGAGCGTGGCCGCCACGTCCAGCGCCAGCGCGGCGACGCCGATCCCCGACATCGCCATCGCGGTCCTGTTGGTCTGGCGCAGCGGGTTCAGCCGGCTGATCAGCCGCTTGTAGAAGCCGGGGTCGGTGCGCGAAGGCGAGACCGTGATGGTCCGCTTGACGGTGCCGTTCGCGTTGGCGAGGTGGAGTTGCCGAGGACCGGACGGCGGCGAGTCCTGGCCGGGCACGATCAGTTTCGGCGGCTGGTTCGAGGGGGTCGTCATCGCGGTCGTCACGCCGTCTGGACGGCGCCGGCCGTTTCGGCCGCGTGGTAGTTGTCCGCCGCTCTGGACACCTTGCCGCTGTCGGTCCTGAGCATGTCGGCGAGGATGCCGGCGCTGTCGCGCCAGGTGTCGGCGATGGTGTTGAAGCGGCCGGCGAACGGCACGCCGACGATGGGGATGCCGGCCAGGGGGACCAGGTTCCAGCCTTCGAAACGAGGGGTCTGCCGCTCGACGACCTCGACGCCGTCGGCCGAGGCGCCCATGACGCCGGCGAAGCTCTTCACGTAGCCCGTATGGACGTCGTAGCCGCCCGTGGCGGGGCCGCCCGGGTGGTCGGGGTCGACCGGGCGGTGGACCGGCCTGGCGGTCGACCAGGTGGTCCCCTGGGGTCGCAGGCCCGGTGCGAGACATACGGGCGGCGGGCACCCGGGGGTGTGCGGGCACGGGCTGACCATCGCCCGCACGGAGGATGTCGTGGTCGACGGGTTCGGAGACTCGGAGGGAGACGGGCTCGCCGTGGGTTCGGGGTGCGACACCCGATCTTTCTACCGTCGATCTCCGCCCACGACCATGATCCTTTCCGTGTTTCCGCAGGTGAAGCGGGAATCTTCAACACGACTTCACGCGCGCGTCACCGGGTGCTCGACCTCACGCCATCCGCGGCGGGCGCCGGTGTGCCGTCGATCGACAGGCCGGCGTCCGCGACTCGGCCGTGCGCGTGACTCCTGCCCCGCCCCACTCGTGCCCGTGCCCCGACTCGGCCAGGCCCGGTGGCGGCTCAGCCGGACAGGCCGCGTACCCAGGAGTAGACCTCGAGCACGCCGAGCGCGAGGGGGAACAGTGCGGCGATCAGTATCAGGTCCACGATGTCACCCGCGCGCCCCCAGAACGGCGAGGGCTTGCCCGACGGCAGCCAGACGCCGAGTCCCATCGAGATCAGCGCCGCCCACAGCAGCCCGATCACCAGCACGGCGGCCATGACGCCGCCGCGGCCGACGCCCAGCGAGACCGCCAGCATCGCCAGCCCGGCCATGCCGGACAGGACGAGCCACAGCCGCTGCCCGACCCCGGCGAACACGCGGGCCCGCAGGATGACCGTCAGCGCCAGGACCACGCTCATGGTCCGGGAAAGCCAGTGACCGTCGAGCACCAGGAAGAGCTGCGTCACCGTGGCGACCAGCGAGATCCCGACGATCATGCCGGTGCCGTACTTCCTGGCCTGGACGGTGCGTTCCTTGATCGCGGGGGCGTCCAGCAGCTGGTTTTCGTTGCGCAGCTCCTCCGCGGTCGTGGGCATCGCGGGCAGTGGCAGGCGGGCGATGCGGAAGGCGAGGGTCGGGATCAGGGGGCTGAGCGCCAGCATGATGGTGGCGGTGACCGCGGCGACCCCGGCGGCGGGCAGGCCGAAGACCATCACGACGGCCGTGCCCGCCGCGCCCGCGACGGAGGCGATGGCGGTGCCGAGGAAACCCACCACCCCGTCGGCGATCAGCGTGCCCGCGAACGTGGCCACCAGCGCCGTGCAGGCCAGCGCGGCCAGCAGGCTGGGCGCGCCCGGGTCGAGCACGTTCACGGCGCTCGTGGGCGCGAGCAGCCCGCCGAGGAAGCCGTACGGCAGGGCCGCGTAGCCCGCCGGGACACCCGCCGAGGAGTCGCCCACGGCCCTGGACATGACGGCCCCGGTGATGATCAGCAGTAGGGCCAGGGCGCCCGACACGATGGCGGTCACCGTCCACGGCGGTCCCGCCAGCAGCAGGACCAGGGGGCCGACGCAGAGCAGGGCCGCGGCGGCGCCCAGGCCGAGCCGGCGCGTGTGCCGCTCCTCCCAGGTGCCCGCCCGTTCCTTGACGCCCGTGGCGACCAGGTCCGCGACGTCGTCGTACAGGGCCGGCGGCAGGGCGAGCTCGCGCGGCCGGAGGTAGAGCACTTCACCGTCGAGCACGCCGAGCGCGGCCAGGCTCTGCCCGAGGTCGAACGGCGCGCCGCCGAGCCGCTGGAGCACCCAGCCGGGACCCGCGGCGGAGTCGCCCCCGACCTCGCCCACGGCCCGCAGCAGGCCCGGCAGGACGTGCGGCAGCGGGATGTCGACCGGCAGCGCCAGGTCGGCCCGCTTGCGGGGCGCCACGATCGTCACGTGGCACAGCGGCGGAAGCGGCGCGGCCGCCTGAGGCAGAGCGCCCTGCGGTATGGGGCCGTGGTGGCCTTGAGCCAGCTGCCTCACACCTGTACTCCTTTTCCCCGTATTTCACACGACATGACGAACATATCGGGCGACAGGTGATCGCGTGCTTCTGGTAAGAAAGTCATCTGACCCCCACAGGAGGCAGTCCCAGGGTGAGCATCGTCATCGTGCGGCGCCCCGAGCGCCGGCCCAGTCCCAAGCCGCCCCGCGGCGAGATCCTGCTCGAGTCACCCCCGGAGATCCCCGAGGTCCAGGGCCAGGGGATGATGATGGTGTTGACCTACCTGCCGATGGTGGCGGGCGGCGCGGCCATGGCGCTGATGTTCACCTCGGGCGGCAACGGCAACCCGCTCATGTACGTGGCCAGCGGGCTGTTCGCCTTCTCCATGGTCGGCATGACGATCGGCCAGATGGGCCGCCAGGCCGGCGAGCGCAAGCACCGGCTCAACGGCCTGCGCCGCGACTACTTCCGCTACCTCTCCCAGGCCAGGAGGCGCTCACGCCGGGCGGCCAAGCAGCAGCGTGAGGCCCTGGAGTGGAGCGGGCCGGCTCCCGACTCCCTGTGGTGGGTCGCGATGAGCCAGCGGCTGTGGGAGCGCCGCCCGCGCGACGACGATTTCAGCACCGTACGCCTCGGCACCGGCGTGCAGAAGCTGGCCATCCAGCTCGTGCCGCCCGACTCCAAGCCGGTCGAGGACCTCGACGCGCTGTCGGCCGGGGCGCTGCGCAGGTTCGTACGGGCCCACTCCACGGTCGCCGAGCTGCCCGTGGCCGTGGCGCTCGGCTCCTTCGCCCGCATCAAGCTGAGCGGCGACCCCGGCGCCATGCGCGACCTCGTCCGGGCGATGATCGCGCAGATGACCGTCTTCCACTCCCCCGACGACATGCGGATCATGGTGTGCGCCGCCGGCGAGTGGATGCCCCACTGGGACTGGGTCAAGTGGCTGCCGCACGCCCTGCACCCCGAGCAGGTGGACGCCGCCGGTCAGGTGCGGCTCATGTCCGAGAACCTGGCCGAGCTCGACCGCCTGGTCGGCAACGACCTCAAGGAGCGGGCCCGCTTCCGGCCCGGCTCGCCCGCGGACGCCCTGCCGTACCACATCGTGATCATCGACGGCGGGCACGTGCCGCACGACTCGCAGCTCGCGTCTGACGCCATCCAGGGCGTGACCGTCATCGACCTGTCCGACAGCACCGGCGTCGTCGACGAGCAGAGCACGCTGCGGCTCGACATCCAGCCCGACGGCTTCTTCATGGTCAAGATCGACCACGCGGGCAAGCAGAGCGCCACCCGGCTGGGCGACCCGGACAAACTCGACTACCTCCGCGCCGAAGGGCTGGCCAGGCAGCTCGCACCGCTGCGCCTGTCGAGCGGCGCGGCGGGCGGCGAGGTGCAGGACGTGCTGGCCTCCAACACCACGCTGACCGAGTTGCTCGGGGTGACCGACCCGACCCTGCTCGATCCGGGACAGACCTGGCGGGCCAGGGCCGCCCGCAACAAACTGCGGGTGCCGATCGGGCTCGGCGCCGACGGCCGGATCGTCGAGCTGGACATCAAGGAGTCGGCGCAGGGCGGCATGGGCCCGCACGGCCTGGTCATCGGCGCCACCGGATCCGGCAAGAGCGAGCTGCTGCGCACGCTGGTGCTCGGCCTGGCCATCACCCACTCCTCCGAGATCCTCAACTTCGTCTTGGTCGACTTCAAGGGTGGCGCCACGTTCCTCGGCCTGGAGACCCTGTCGCACGTCTCCGCCGTCATCACCAACCTCGAGGACGAGCTGCCGCTGGTCGACCGCATGCACGACGCCCTGCACGGCGAGATGGTGCGCCGGCAGGAGCTGCTCCGCTCCGCCGGCAACTACGCCTCGCTGCGCGACTACGAGCGCGCCCGGGAGCAGGGGGCCGACCTGGCGCCGCTGCCCACCCTGTTCGTGGTGCTGGACGAGTTCAGCGAGCTGCTGACGGCCAAGCCGGAGTTCATCGAGCTGTTCGTGATGATCGGCCGGCTGGGCCGCTCGCTCGGCGTCCACCTCCTGCTGGCCTCCCAGCGCCTCGAAGAGGGACGGCTGCGCGGCCTGGACACCCACCTGTCCTACCGGATCGGCCTGCGCACCTTCTCGGCCATGGAGTCGCGCGTGGTGCTCGGCGTGGCCGACGCCTACGAGCTGCCGTCCTCGCCCGGCAACGGCTTCCTGAAGTTCGACACCACCGGCATGACGAGGTTCAAGGCCGCCTACGTCTCCGGCGCCTACCAGGGGGATCCCCGGCAGGCCGGGGCCGCCGACGGCAGCACGGCGATCCGCAGGGTGGTCGAATACACCCCGGCCTTCGCGCCCGTCCCGGTGGTGAACGAGCCGAAGGCGGAGATCACGGCGGGCGGAGACAAGAGCGGCCCGCAGATCAGCCTGCTCGACATCGTCGTGAAGCGGCTGAACGGAGCGGGTCCCGCGGCCCACCGGATCTGGCTGCCGCCGCTGAGCGACCCGCCCACTCTCACCCACCTGCTGCCGCCGCTGTCGATCACGCCGGAGCTGGGGCTGTCGACCCCGGGCTGGCCGGGGCGCGGCGGGCTGCACGCGGTGGTGGGGATCATCGACCGGCCGTTCGAGCAGCGGCGTGACCCGTTCTGGCTGGATCTGTCGGGCGCGGCCGGGCACGTCGCCGTGGCGGGCGGCACGCAGAGCGGCAAGAGCACCGTGCTGCGCACGCTGATCACCAGCATGGCGCTCACCCACACGCCGCAGGAGGTGCAGTTCTACTGCCTGGACTTCGGTGGCGGCTCCCTCGCCGCGCTCGACGGGCTGCCCCACGTCGGTGGCGTCGCGACCCGGCGGGACGCCGACCGCGTCCGCCGTACCGTCGCGGAGATCTCCAGCATCCTGCACGAACGCGAGCGGGCCTTCGGTGAGCAGCGGATCGACTCGATCTCCTCCTACCGGCGGCAGGTGGCCGACGGCGCCATCGAGGGCGACGGCTGGGGCGACATCTTCCTGGTCATCGACGGCTGGCTGACCATCAGGCAGGACTACGAAGCGCTGGAGACCGTGATCACCGACCTCGCGGCGCGTGGCCTGGGCTACGGCATCCACGTGGTGGCGGCCACCAACAAGTGGTCGGAGTTCCGGCCCGGCATCCGTGACCTGTTCGGCACCCGCGTCGAGTTCAAGCTGGGCGACGCCTACGAGTCCGAGATCAACCGCAAGGCCGCGATGGCCGTGCCGGAGGGGGTGCCCGGACGCGGCCTGACCAAGGAGGGCATGCACTTCCTGTCGGCGCTGCCGAGGATCGACGGCGTGCAGAACGCCGAGGACGCGTCGGTGGGGGTGCGCTCGCTGGTGCAGGCGGTGCGCGACGCCTGGCAGGGCCCCGCCGCGCCCGGTGTGCGGCTGCTGCCCGCGGTGCTGCCCGCCGAGACGCTGCCCGATCCCGAGCAGACGGGCCCCAAGCGCATCCCGATCGGCATCGACGAGGCCACGCTCTCGCCGGTGATGCTCGACTTCGACGCCGACCCCCACTTCATCGTGGTCGGCGACACCGAGAGCGGCAAGTCCAACCTGCTCCGGCTCATCGCGGAGGGCGTGGTCGCCAGGCAGACACCGCGCGAGGCGATGATGATCGTCATCGACTACCGCCGGGCGCTGCTCGACACCGCGGTCACCGAGCACCGCATCGGCTACGCCGCCTCCAGCTCGGCCGCGACCGAGCTGATCAACAACGCCCGCGCGGCGCTGCTCAAGCGGCTGCCACCCGCCGACCTGACACCCGAGCAGCTCCGCAGCCGCAGTTGGTGGCAGGGCTCCGACCTCTACATCGTGGTCGACGACTACGATCTGGTCGCCGGCGCGACCAACCCGCTGCTGCCCCTGACCGACCTGCTGCCCCAGGCCCGCGACATCGGCCTGCACCTGGTCCTGGGCCGCCAGATGGGCGGCGTCGGGCGGGCCATGTTCGACCCGATCATCACCAAGATCAAGGACCTGGCCAGCCCCGCGGTCATCCTGTCCGGCAACAAGGACGAGGGCTACCTGTTCGGAAACGTGCGGCCGCACCCGCTCCCGCCCGGACGGGGCTACTTCGTCGAGAGGCGCTTCGGCCCCCGCCTGACCCAGACCGCCTTCCTGCCGCCTTCGGAGCCGGGCTGAGGCCGCGCACCGGTCGCCAACTATCCGACCCACGAGAAAGGGGCACTCGGTGGCAGGCGTCGATCTGAGCCGGAAGGCACTCGAGCTGTTGCAGGACTCGGTGCACGATCGAGGCATCGACCTGGTCAAGCTCAAGGACGGCAAACCGGCGGACAAGACGCCCGCGACGTTCGGCGGCGCGTTCCCGGCGGCGAAGCCCGAGTCCACGATCTTCGGCGATCTCGCCGACTCCGCCGGGCTGGCCTCGGCCGTGGACACGATCGAGCACCAGGTGGCCGACGAGCTCGGCGCCGCCAAGAACCACCTCGACGGCGTCGAGCGCGCCCTCGACCTGGTCCGCCGTAACATCCGCACGGCCGACGACGCCTCCACCGTGCGGGATCCGTCGTGAGCCTGCGTGACCAGATCGCCGCCCTCCACGACGGCCACAAGTTCACGGCCGTCATGGACAAGGTGGCCGGCGACCCCGTCGAGATCAGGCGCATCGCCGCGCGCTGGAACACCGCCGGCTACGACATCGTGGGCAATATGAACGTCCTGGCGGGCGCGGTCCGCAGGGTGGACGACCGGTGGAAGGGAGCGTCGGCGAACGCCTTCGTCACCTACATGGCCGGCTACGGCAAGGCCGGGCAGGGCATGAACGACGCCCTGGTGTCCTGCGCCGGCTCCCTGAACGAGGTGGCCGACGCGCTGACCAAGGCCCGCAACGGCGTCCACGAGATCGGCGAGGGGCTGCTGAAGGACGTCAACAGCCTGCGTACGACGTACGCGCAGGATCCCGACACGACCCAGGAGCAGCTGAACACCGCTATTTCCGGAAAAGTCAGCACAGCCGCCGCCTCCGCGCAGAGCTATGTGGACACGGCCACGAGCGTGGCGTCCACCTCGCTGAAGAACATCAGCAAGCGCTTCGGCGAGGAGAAGACCCTCTTCTCCGACATCCCCCTCGCGGGCGGTCAGCCGTTCGTCCCCGGCTCCGGCGACCGGGTCGAATGGATCGCGGTGCCCCCCGACGAGCAGCGGCGGACCGGCCTCGCCGGCGGTGACACGGGCGGCTCAGGCGGCTCAGGCGGGTCCGGCGGCGACTACGGCTACTCCGGCAGCTCGTCGGGCGGCAACACGCCCCGCCCGAAGGCCGAGGTGGTCGAGTGGATCAAGCAGGCCCTCACCATCATCAAGTCGCCGGAGATGGCCGCGATCCTGCGGCGACGCGACATCGACGTGAGCGACCTCGACCCGGACGACCCCAAGGACATCGAACGGATCTGGACCGTCATCTACCACGAGTCGGGCGGCAACCCCAGCGCGATCAACCGGTGGGACATCAACGCCCAGAACGGTGTCCCGTCGCAGGGCCTCATGCAGACGATCCCGCCCACCTTCGACGCCCACAGCCTGCCCGGCCACAAGCGGATCCTCGAGCCGGTCGACAACATCATCGCGGGCGTGCTCTACACCTACAGCCGCTACGGCGACCTGAGCCGCCACCCGGGCATCGCCTCCCTGGAGAGCGGCGGCGGCTACCGCCCCTACTGACCCGCCGACGGCGAAGGGCGCGCACCGCCCGCGCGGCACCCGCCCTTTTCCGTCGTCATCCGTCCGAGCCGGCCACGCTCATGCCGTGACCGGCCCGGAAGGAAGGTCTAACCGCAGTTGCCCCAGTCGGAGGTCGTGCTGAACCTCTCGGCGCTGCCCGAGTAGCGCACGCACTTGCCCTTGGCCTGCAGCTTCACCGGCCCGGCGTAGAACTCGTAGTTACCGCCGTCGGACTGGCGCGGCCCGTTCAGCACCTCCAGAGTGGCGCTGACCGGGCTGGCCTTGCCGATGTTCGTGTTCTTCAGCGTCACCACGCAGTTCTGGCCGGTACTGCCGTTGAACAGCTGGTACGTGACACCGCCCGCGAACTGGCTGGACCGCTGGACGAAGAAGCCGCCACCGCAGACCTGGGTCGGGGAGTACGGGTTCGTGGTGTGCGTCTGCGTCGCGGTCGGCTTGGCCGACTGAGTCGGCTGCGTGGGGAACACGGTCGGCTGGGGCGCCGAGGTGCTCGGCTTGGCCGTCGCGGTCGGCGTGGCCGAGGCGCTCGGCACCGGCGTGGTCGGCGTGGTCGGCATGGTCGAGGTCGTCGGCGTCTCCGTCGGCCTGCGCCCCTGGTTGGGCGGCGTCGGGGTGGGCGCCTCGGCGCTCGGCGTCACCGTGACCGTCACCGTAACCTGAGGCTGCGGGGAGCCCGACGGATCCGGCGTCGGTTCCATGGTCTGAGTCGGCGTCGACTTCGACTTCGGTTCGTGCGACTTCTTGCGCCCCCGCCGGTCCGACTGCTCGTCGTCCGGTGCCGTCGCCGTGACCGTCACCGTCGGCTGCGTGATCGCCTGCGTCGCGATCGGCTGCGTCGGAAGCGGCGACGGGACCGTGCTCAGCTCCGGAACGGCGATGGTGCTCGGGTCGTCCCTGGGCATCTCGAACGGCATCACGCCGGTGGCCTGCGGCTCGGGGGTCTTGGCCCAGGGCACCGTCACCTCCGGCTGCGCCGACGGCTGCTTTTGCTGCTGCTGTTGCTGCGCCGGGCCCACGGGGGCGTCCGCCGAGCCCTGCTCGTTCGTCACCGAGCCGGGCGCCGGCTGCTGGTCGCCGGTGGCCGCCGCCGGCTGCAGCGTCTGCTTCGGCGCGTACTGGCTCGCTCCCCACAACCCGAGCGCGGAGACCAGGACGACCGCGGCCATGGCCGCGACCAGCCCGATCGGGAACGCCCTGCGCGGAGCCGCGTTGGCGGCGGGCTGCACGGGCCCGGGCTCCGACCAGGTCTGCTGGGGCTCCGTCGCGGACGGCGGCGGTCCCCAGTTCGCCGAGGCGGCCGCCTGCTGGGGCACCAGAGGAGCGGGAGGCGGCACCGGCAGGCCCTGCAGGGGCACGTCGTTGTTCGGCGGCACGATCGCCTGGCCGGGAGGCGGCGCCTGCTGGGGCACCACGGGCTGCGCCGGCGGCACCGGCGGCACCGGCGCGGCGGGTCCCGCGCCCGGCACGGCGGCGTTCTTGTCACCCATCAAGCCCAGCAGCGCCGCGTACGTCGTCGGCCGCTGCGCGACCAGCTTGGACAGGGCGGACAGCACGACGCCGCGCAGCGGCTCGGCCATGGCGCCCAGCTCGGGCTGCGCGTTCATGACGGCCTGCGCGTCGTGCCCGAAGGGCGGGTTGCCGGTGGCGGCGAACGTCACGACCGCGGCCCACGAGAAGACGTCCGCGTAGGGCCCGTACGGCTCCGAGTTCAGTTGCTCCGGCGAGCGGTATCCGATCTCGCCGACCGGCTCGCCGATCTCGACGTCGGTGACCCGGGGGCCGTCGTCGCCGATGATCACGTTGTGCGGGGTGAGCCCGCAGTGGGCCATCCCGGCCAGGTGGATCGGGGTCAGCGCGGTCAGCACGGCCACGGCCACCCGCTCGAGCGCGTCGCCGGTCAGCGGCCCCTCGGCCTCGACGAGCTCGGCGAGGCTGCGGCCCTCGATGTGCTCCCGGACGACGTAGGGACGCCCCTCCCACACGCCCGCGTCGAGCACCCGCGCGACGTAGGAGCTCGACACGCGCTTGGCGGACTTGAGGCGCTGGGCGACGTCCGCGTGGTCCGGTGTCTCCGGCAGCAGCTTGATCGCGACCGGGGTGCCGTCCTCACCTTGACGGCCGAGATAAACGACCCCCCGCGGACCTTCGCCTATCCGCTCTACAAGGGTGTAGCCGCCTAACTCTTCAGGGTCACGCGGATGCAAGGAGTCCATAAGCGCCCTTCCAATGAAAAATCATGTTTCACGTCACATTGAACCAAATCTGACACACCAACATCACAGGTTTACGCACCAAAACGATCGTTATTAGATTGATCGTTTGCCGTAAGGAAACCGTCAGTTCTGCCGACCGGCCCGCCAGCGCCGCCGCCTGCCCATCGGCACCACCACACGGGCGACGACCATGAATCCCGCGCAGACCAGCGCGCCCGCCCCCAGGACCGTCGCCACGTCGATCGCCCGCTGGTCGACCGGTGGCGCCTTGGTCACCACTCCCTCGGCCAGCGGGGGTGGCAGCGGCGCGGCCACCGCCACCTGCTCGGACGGGAGGACCGCGGTGACCGCGAGCATGGGATTCACCATGCCCGCCCCGGTGCCGTCGCCCAGCGCGCCGTCGGCCGTCTTCTCGATGCGCCGCCGTACCTGGTCGCTGTTCAGGCGTGGATACCTCGATCGCACCAGCGCGGCGACGCCCGCGACGTACGGCGCCGCGAAGCTCGTCCCCTTGAGGTCGTTGCGGAAGGCCTGGCCGGTCCAGGTGCTGGTGATCTTCTCGCCCGGCGCCACCACGCCGACCCTGGAGCCGGTGTTGGAGAAGTCGGACAGCCTGCCGTCCTCGCTCGCGGCGCCGACCGACAGCACCCCTTCGTAGGCGGCCGGATAGGCGGGGGTGGAGACCCCGTCCTTGTCCACGTTCCCGGCCGCGGCCACGATCACGATGTCGCGCGACAGCGCGTCGTTGACCGCCGACTTCAGGTCGGGCTGGTCACTGGCCTGCACCGAGACGTTGATCACGTCCACGCCGGCCGCGGCCGCCTTGCGGATCGCCTCCGCGAGCTTCCCGACGTCGCCGCTCTGCTCGTTGGTCTGCTTGTACGAGATCAGCCGGGCCGCCGGCGCGACCCCGTAGAAGGGGACACCCTGCAGATAGCGGCCCGCGATGATGCCGGCGGTCGCCGTGCCGTGGCCCATGCAGTCGCGATGCCCCGTCTGCGTGAGATCGACCTGCCTGACGATCCTCCCGGCCAGCGAGGGATGCCTGATGTCCACGCCGCTGTCGATGACCGCGACCGTGACGCCCTCGCCCCGCGTCAGCTTCCACACGCTGCGCGCGTCGAGACGGCGCTGCGCCCAGGACTCCCCGACCTGCATCGAGCCCTTCTCGGGATCGCATCGCACGGGTGCGGCGTGTGCGGCGACCGGCACGATGGCGACCCCCACGGCCAGCCCGCATGCCAGGAGCATCCGTCGGATCATGACCGAGAAGCATATATTGCCCCGGTTTCGCGATCAGCTCGGGCGAACAGAAAGCCCCGGCAGGCTCGCCGGGGCTCTTCCGCGGGGATCAGCGTGTCGCGGACTCGATGTTGCCCCGGTAGGTGTTGATGACCCGAGCGGCCTCCTGCAGTTCCTCCGTCATCCGCTGGAAGGCGGCCCGGTAGTTCTGCCAGGCGCCCTGGAAGCGCACGGCTCCCGGACCGGTCCAGGCCGTGCCTACCTTCGCCGCCTCGCGGTCGAGCGCCGTCATCGTGGTGCGCACCGCTTCGGACTGTTGTGTGAACTGGGTGGCCATCAACTGCATTTCTCCGGGGTCGCCACCGAGCAGACTCTGGCTCATGCATACCTCCTGGATCGTCGTGATAGCGCCCTCACCATAGGCGCGGCGCCAATCCATCGCCCGCGTTATACCGAGCGGCTATGGTCTTCCAGAGGATTATTCGGATCTAAGGAGCATCCGACCAATGCGCGAGGTTGTGGTGACCGGCGGTGGCACCGGAATCGGCTACGCCATCGCGGACGCGTTCATCTCACTCGGCGACCACGTCACGATCACCGGCCGCCGCGAACACGTGCTCAAGGAGGCGGCCGGTCGTCTCGGCTGCGCGGCCGTGCCGTTCAACGCCGCCAGCCCCGTCGCCGTGCAGGAGGCCGTGACGAGCCTGCCCGAGCGGGTGGACGTGCTCGTCAACAACGCGGGCGGCAACACCAACCTGGACCGCCAGGAGCCGGGCGACCTCATGGAGGTGGCCGAGAGCTGGTGGGCCAACCTCAACGCCAACCTGCTCTCCGCCGTGCTGGTCACCACCGCCCTGCTGCCGCGGATCGGCAAGGGCGGCCGGGTCGTCTCGATCGGCTCGATCGCCGCCCGGGGCACGGGCTCCGGCTCGTACGGCGCGGCCAAGGCGGCGCTCGAGTCCTGGACCGCCGACCTCGCGGCCCAGCTCGGCCCCAAAGGAGCCACCGCGAACGTGGTCGCTCCCGGGCTGGTGGTCGACACGGAGTTCTTCCGCGGCCGGCTGACCGACGAGGGCATCAGGGCCCGCGTGGAGAACACCCGCAACGGCCGCCCGGGCACTCCGGCCGACGTGGCCGACACGGTGATCTTCCTCGCCTCACGGGGCGCGAGACATCTGACGGGGCAGGTACTGCACGTGAACGGCGGCGCATACCTGGGTCGCTGACAGCGAGCCGACAGCCAGCACTTACACTCCCTTGAGTTGCCCGCCGAGGAAGGATGACGTCGGTGCAGAAGGTTCTGATCGCCAACCGTGGTGAGATCGCGGTCCGCGTGGCCCGCGCCTGTAAGGACGCCGGGATCGGGAGTGTCGCGGTCTACGCCGACCAAGACCTCGACTCGCTCCACGTGAGAGTGGCCGACGAGTCCTACGCGCTGGGCGGTCAGTCACCCGCCGAGACCTACCTCGACGTCGCCAAGCTGCTGGAGATCGCCAGGCGCTCCGGCGCCGACGCTGTGCACCCCGGCTACGGCTTCCTCGCCGAGAACGCCGGCTTCGCCCAGGCCGTCATCGACGCGGGCCTCGTCTGGATCGGCCCGCCGCCCGCCGCCATCGCCGCGCTCGGCGACAAGGTGCGGGCCAGGCACATCGCGCAGAAGGTCGGCGCGCCGCTGGTCGCCGGCACCAAGGACCCGGTCTCCGGGGCCGACGAGGTGGTGGCGTTCGCCGAGGAGCACGGGCTGCCGATCGCCATCAAGGCCGCCTACGGCGGCGGCGGGCGCGGCATCAAGGTCGCGCGCACGCTCGGCGAGGTGACCGAGCTCTACGAGTCGGCCGTGCGCGAGGCCGTGACCTCCTTCGGGCGCGGCGAGTGCTTCGTGGAGCGCTACCTCGACCGGCCGCGCCACGTGGAGACCCAGTGCCTGGCCGACCACGAGGGCAACGTGGTCGTGGTCAGCACCCGCGACTGCTCGCTCCAGCGCCGCCACCAGAAGCTGGTCGAGGAGGCGCCCGCCCCCTTCCTGAGCGCGGAGCAGCTGGAGATCCTCTACTCCAGCTCCAAGGCGATCCTGCGCGAGGCCGGCTACGTCGGCGCCGGCACCTGCGAGTTCCTTGTCGGCCAGGACGGCACGATCTCCTTCCTCGAGGTCAACACCCGGCTGCAGGTCGAGCACCCGGTGACCGAGGAGGTCGCGGGCGTCGACCTGGTGCGCGAGATGTTCCGCATCGCCGACGGCGAGCCGCTGGGCTACGGCGACCCGGAGCTGCGCGGCCACTCGATCGAGTTCCGGATCAACGCCGAGGACGCGGGCCGCGGCTTCCTGCCCGCGCCGGGCACGCTGACCGTCCTGCGGGCGCCGTCGGGGCCCGGCGTCCGGCTCGACTCCGGCTACGAGGCCGGGATGACCGTGCCGCAGACGTTCGACTCGCTGGTGGCCAAACTGATCGTGACCGGCCGCACCCGGCAGGAGGCGCTCGAGCGCAGCCGCCGGGCGCTGGCCGAGTTCGAGATCGCCGGCATGCCGACCGTGCTGCCGTTCCACCGCGCGATCGTGTCCGACCCGGCCTTCTCCGCCGAGCCGTTCGCCGTCCACACCCGGTGGATCGAGACCGAGTTCGACAACACGATCGAGCCCTACACGGGCGACGTGGAGGCGGGCGAGCCCGCGCCGCGTGAGACGGTGACCGTCGAGGTCGGCGGCAAGCGCCTGGAGGTGGTCCTGCCGGCGGGCCTCGGCATCTCGGGTGCTACGCCTTCGGCGAACAAGAAGCCCAAGCGCGGCGCGGGCGGCGCGAAGAAGGCGGCCGCGGGCGGCGACGCCCTGGTGAGCCCCATGCAGGGCACGATCGTCAAGGTCGTCGCCGGCGACGGCGACACGGTGGCCGAGGGCGACACGGTGGTGGTGCTCGAGGCCATGAAGATGGAGCAGCCGCTGACCGCCCACAAGTCGGGCACGATCACCGGGCTCAGCGCGGCCGTCGGGCAGACCGTCACGTCCGGAGCCACCATCTGCGAGATCAAGGACGTCTGACGAGCGGAGACGAAGATCCGCGCCGTCGCCGCACACCCGTCCCGTCCGGTACGGGTAACGTGCGGGGTGAGGAACTTTGCCAACCGCCCGTTCGTCCTCATGGGCGAAGGAGGCTTGCTGCCAATGACCCATTCGCTGCGCCGAACTGGGGCCGCGCTCGCGGCTCTGATCGCCGGTCTACTCGTCGTCCTTGCGTTGTCGCCTGCCGCACACGCGGCCGCGCCCCCTGACGCCGCGTCTGTGCTGGCCCATTGGAAGGACCAGAAAGATCCCCTGTACGTGGGGTCCGGCTCCTCGTTGAGTTCGGATCAGCAGGACAAGATTCGCGAGATTCTGAAGGATTCCAAGAGCGACGTCTACGTCGCCGCGTTGCCCGACGGCTCGGTCACCGATCCCAAGGCCTATGTCGGCGAGCTGGGCACCTTGACCGCGAAGGCCAAGGGTGGCGGCCAGATCACCGTGGCCGTGCTCGACGGCAACTCGCTGTTCGCCGGCTCCAACTTCGGCCGCGCCGGGATGACCGACCAGTTGTCGAAGCTCGCCGTCCGCAACAATGACGACATCGTGAGCGGCATGCAGGACTTCGTCGAGCGGGTCAACCTGATGGCCGACGGCAAGAGCAACTCCGCGCTCAAGTCCGGTCCGGTGGGCGGCAGCGGTGGCGGCAGCGGCGTGCTGGTCGGCCTGGGCGTGCTCGCGCTGGTCGGCGGTGGCGGCTACTTCCTCTACTCCAAGAACCGCAAGAAGAAGCAGGCCATCCAGGACGCCAAGGACCTGGCCGCGGTCAAGCAGACCGTCGAGGAGGACGTCACCAAGCTCGGTGAGGAGATCACCGAGCTCGACACCGACGTCGTGCTCTCCGGTCAGGGCGGGCAGCACATCGGCGAGTGGCAGCAGGCGCTCGACTCCTACGAGAAGGCCAAGGCGCAGCTCGCCACGGTGGAGCGGGCCGACCAGGTGCGCGAGGTGACCCAGACGCTCGAGGACGGCCGCTACGCGCTGGCCGTGGTGAAGGCCAGGGTCAACAACCAGCCGGTGCCCGAGCGGCGCGCCCCCTGCTTCTTCAACCCGCAGCACGGCCCGTCCGCGCGTGACGTGCGCTGGGCTCCGCCCGGTGGCGCGGTGCGCGACGTGCCGGCCTGCGCCTCCGACGCCGAGGCCGTGGAGCGCGGCTTCGACCCGCAGATGCGCGAGGTCATGGTCGATGGCCAGCGCCGGCCCTACTACGACGCGGGCCCGGCCTACCAGCCCTACGCCTACGGCTACTACGGCGGCTTCGGCGATGTCATGACCGGCATGTTCATCGGCACCATGATGGGCAGCATGCTCGGCGGCGGCTGGGGCATGGGCGGCTTCGGCGGCGGTTACTCCGACGGCGGCGGCGCTGGAGACTTCAGCGGCGGCGGAGACTTCGGTGGTGGCGGCGGCTGGGGCGACTTCGGCGGCGGCGGAGACTTCGGCGGCGGAGACTTCGGCGGCGGCGACTGGTAGTCCCCGCTGGACGATCGGGCGCGTTTCCCTCCGGGGAGCGCGCCCTTTGTCTTGTCGGGAATCGCCTTCACCGGAAGCCGTCTTCGCCGTGCATCGTCTCCGCCGTGCTCCTCACGTCACTGGGCATGGACTCGAGACGGGTCGTACGAGACGGGGTCGTACGCGCAACGGGCGTGCTGGAAGGAGAGGCTCAGATAGCCGCTTCGGGCTGCATGAGGCGGCGGGCGGCCTCGGTGATGGAGCCGGAGAGCGACGGGTAGACCGCGAACGTGTGGGCGAGTTGGTCGACGGTCAGGCGCTGCTGGACGGCGACCGAGACCGCCAGGATCAGCTCTGACGCCCGCGGCGCCACCACCACGCCGCCGAGCACGATGCCGGTGTTGGGGCGGCAGAAGAGCTTGACGAAGCCGTCGTTGAAGCCCTGCATCTTGGCGCGGGCGTTGGTCGCCAGCGGCAGCTTGACCACGTTGGCCTCGATCTGGCCCGCCTCGATGGCCCGCTGCGCCACGCCGACCGCCGCGATCTCGGGGTCGGTGAAGATGTTGGAGGCGACCGTGGCCAGCCGCAGTGGCTGGACGGCCTCGCCGAGGGCGTGCCAGACGGCGATGCGGCCCTGCATGGCGGCGACCGAGGCGAGCATGAGCACGCCGGTGCAGTCGCCCGCGGCGTAGACGCCGGGCGCGGAGGTGCGCGAGACCTTGTCGACCTTGACGAAGCCCTGCCGGTCGAGCTGCACCCCGGCCTCCTCCAGCCCGATGCCCCCGGTGTTGGGCACCATGCCGACCGTCATCAGCGCGTGGGAGCCCTCGGCCGTGCGGCCGTCTTCGAGCGTCACCACGACGCCGTCGTCGGTGCGCTTGACGGAGGAGGCGCGCGAGCGGCCCATGACGTTCATGCCGCGGCGGCGGTAGACCTCTTCGAGCACCTCCGCGCCGTCGGCGTCCTCGTTGGGCATCATCCGGTCGCGGCTGGAGACGAGCGTGACCTCGGCCCCGAGCGAGCGGTAGGCGCCGGCGAACTCCGCGCCGGTGACGCCGGAGCCGATCACGATCAGGTGCTCGGGCAGCTCGTCGAGGTCGTAGAGCTGGCGCCAGTTGAGGATGCGGTCGCCGTCGGGCTCGGCGCCCGGCAGGACGCGCGGCGTGGCGCCGGTGGCCACGAGGACCACGTCGGCCCTGATCGTACGGTCACCCGCCCTGACCACCTGCGGGTCGACCAGCCGGCCGCGTGCGTTGACGATCTCGACGCCCTCGGCGGCGACCCTGGTCGCGATGTCGGCCGACTGCGCCTGCGCCAGCTCCTTGACCCGCTTGTTGACCAGCGGCAGGTCGACGGTCGCCGCGCCGACGTCGCCATCCTCTCCGCCGGAGAACGCGACGCCCAGCGAAGAGGCGTCGAGCAGCGCCTGCTTGCGGACCGAGGTCGCGATGAGCGTCTTGGACGGCACGCAGTCGGTCAGCACGCACGCGCCGCCAGGGCCGTCCTGCTCGACCATCGTGACTTGCGCCCCCAACTGCGCAGCCACCAGCGCCGCCTCGTAGCCGCCTGGTCCGCCACCGATGATCACAATCCTTGTCACGTGTCCCATTCTCCCGCATGCCTCGACCTGCTGGAGAACGGGGCGGCCCGCCGCGCGCTACTCTTGTCTGCTGTGCCTGTCTACGCCGCCTACGGCAGCAACATGGACCCTGAGCAGATGGCGATGCGCGCTCCGCACTCTCCGATGCGTGACGTCGGCTGGCTGCAGGGCTGGCGCCTGACGTTCGGCGGGGAGGACATCGGCTGGGAAGGCGCGATGGCCACCATCGTCGAAGACCCCGACGAGCACGTCTTCGTCGTCCTTTATGACGTGCCCGAGTGGGACGAGCACTCGCTCGACCAGTGGGAGGGCGCGGCGCGCGGCCTCCACCACAAGGTGCGGCTGCGGGTGCAGACGCTCGAGGGCGACCAGGTCGCCTGGTTCTACGTGCTCGACGGCTACGAGGGCGGTCTGCCCTCCGCGCGCTACCTGGGCATCCTGGCCGACGCGGCCGAGCGGGCGGGCGCGCCCGACGACTACGTCAAAGAGCTGCGGGGACGCCCCTGCAAATCGCTTGGCGACTAACCTCCTCCTGCACCGTCCCGATGTGCCTGCCCGACGCCCCTGTCCGACGCCCCTGTCCGACGACCCTGTCCGACGACCCTGTCCGACGACCCTGTCCGACGACCCTGTCCGACGACCCTGTCCGGTGACCCGGCACGACGACCCTGTCCGACGACCCTGCGCCCTGCCTGACGCCCCGGCACGGCGACCCCGGCACGAAGAGCCGGCCCTCGCGGCCGACGGGCCGTCGTGGTCACCGAGGGCCGGGCAAACGCTCCGGACGGCAGCCCGCCCGGCGGGCATGTGAAGGACCACGGCGAACGCGCTCCGCGTCACGACGCGGACTCCTTTGCCGACGCGTACGGAAGTGGCTACTCTGCGGTTGGGTGACCGAAACGGTCAGATAGCCCTGGGCCAGGTTTTCGAATCCGACACAGAAACGGCTCTCCGTGGACGTTCTCGACCGACGCCTCGTCGCGGCCCTGCAGGTCAGCCCGCGCGCGTCGTGGGGCGAGATCGGCAGGGTGATCGGCGAGCACGAACGCACCGTGGCGCGCCGGCTGCAGCGGCTGATCGCCGACGGGGTCGTACGCGTCACGGCCATCTACGACGACCTGCGCTCCGGCAATGGACGCCCCGTCCACCTGCACGTACAGGTCCGTCCCGGGACAGCCGGGCGGGTCGCCGAGACGCTGGCCCGCCGGCCCGACGCGCGGTCGGTCTACACTCTGACCGGCGCCGCCGACGTCGGCTGCGAGCTGGTCTCCCCCTCGCGGGAGGCCCTGGACGACATCCTGTCCACGCAGATCAGCACCATCGACGGGGTGCTGCGGACCCGGACCCAGGTCGTGCTGCACACGTTCGTGACCGTGGCAGAGTGGCACGCCCCCTACCTGACCGAGCGGGAGGTGGCCGAGCTTCGGCCGCCGGCGACCGGGCCGCTGCCCGACGAGGACGGCCTGTCTCCGCTGGAGCAGGAGCTGGCAGAGCTGCTCGTCGCCGACGGCAGGGTCGCCTTCACCGCGATCGCCGAGCGGCTCGACGTCTCCGTGCCGACGGCTCGCAGGCGGGTGACCTCGCTGCTCGACCGGCGGCTGCTGCTCCTGCGGGCCGAGGTCGAGCCCGCCCTGCTCGGCCTGGCGGTCGAGGCCGCCCTCTGGCTCAAGGTCCGCCCGCACGGGCTCGACCGGGTCGGCCAGACGCTGGGGGCTCACCCCGACGTCCGCTACTGCGCCGCCACGACCGGCACCCACTCCATGATCGCTCAGGTGGCGGTCCCGCACGAGGCCGACCTCTACCGTTTCCTGTCCGGCGTCGTCGGGCTGCTCGACGAGATCACCGACCTCGACGTCACCCTCATCACCCGCGCCTACAAGCGTGGCCACCTGCACAAGTCCGGCATGCTCACCCTGGAGAAGACACCATGACCCCTGCCGAGAAGGAAGTAGCGGAGCTCTGCGTCGAGCTGATCCGCGTCGACAGCAGCAACTACGGCGACGGCAGCGGCCCCGGGGAGCGCGCCGCCGCCGAGGTCGTCATGGCCAGGCTGGCCGAGGTGGGCATCGAGCCCACCTACATCGAGAGCGAGCCCGGCCGCGGCAACGTGATCACCCGGGTCGAGGGCACCGACCCGTCGCTGCCCGCGCTGCTCGTGCACGGCCACCTCGACGTGGTGCCGGCCAACGCGGCCGACTGGTCGGTCGACCCGTTCGCCGGCGAGGTGCGCGACGGCTACATCTGGGGCCGGGGCGCGGTGGACATGAAGGACATGGACGCGATGATGCTGGCCGTGCTGCGGCAGATGACCCGCGAGGGGCGCCGGCCGCGCCGCGACCTGGTCTTCGCCTGGCTGGCCGACGAGGAAGCGGGCGGCACGTACGGCGCCAAGCACCTCACCAAGCACCACCCCGAGCTGTTCGAGGGCGTCACCGAGGCGATCAGCGAGGTGGGCGGCTACTCCCTGGAGGTCGACCCGTCCCTGCGGCTCTACCTGATCGAGACCGCCCAGAAGGGTCTCGCTTGGATGCGGCTCATCGCCGACGGCACTGCCGGGCACGGCTCCATGCTCAACTCCGACAACGCGGTCACCGAGATCGCCAGGGCGGTGGCCCGCGTGGGGGCCCACGACTGGCCGATCACGCTCACCCCGACCGTGCGCCGCTTCCTCAGCGAGGTCGCCGACGCCTTCGGCCTCCCGTTCGACGAGGACGCTCCGGAGCCGATCCTGGACCAGATCGGGCCGCTGGTCCGCTTCGTCGGCGCCACGCTCCACCACACGGCCAACCCGACCCAGCTCGACGCCGGCTACAAGTCCAACGTGATCCCCGGCCAGGCCACGGCCGTGATCGACGGCCGCTTCCTGCCGGGGCACGAGGACGACTTCTTCAAGACCATCGACGCGCTGATCGGGCCCAAGGTGCGCCGCGAGTTCGTGCACCACGACATCGCGCTGGAGACCACGTTCGACGGCGCCCTGGTCGAGTCGATGATCGCGGCGCTGAAGGCGGAGGACCCCACCGCGCGGGCCGTCCCCTACTGCATGTCGGGCGGCACCGACAACAAGACGTTCTTCGCCGACCTGGGGGTGCGGGGGTTCGGGTTCGTGCCGCTGCGGCTGCCGGCCGGCATGGACTTCGCCTCGATGTTCCACGGCGTGGACGAGCGGGTGCCGGTGGAGGCGCTTCAGTTCGGGGTGCGGGTGCTCGACAGGCTGCTCCTACACTACTGACGTGAGCAACGACGCCTACTCCCTGGCCCAGCAGGCCGCCGCGGCGCTGACTGGCGCCGCGGGCCATGACACCTTCGACGTCGCCCTCGTCATGGGCTCCGGCTGGGTTCCGGCCGCCGACGCGATCGGGCAGACGGTCGCCGAGATCCCCTTCGCCGACCTGCCCGGCTTCTCCGCGCCCGCCGTGGCCGGTCACGGCGGCAAGATCCGCGTCGTCCGCACCGATGCCGGGCGCCACGCGCTCGTCTTCCTCGGCCGCAGCCACCTCTACGAGGGGCGCGGCGTCGACTCGGTCGTCCACGGCGTGCACCCCGCCGCGGCCGCGGGGGTGCGCACGGTCGTCCTGACCAACGCGGCCGGCGGCCTGCGGCCCGAGACGCAGCAGGTCGGCGACCCGGTGCTGATCAGCGACCACATCAACCTGACCGGCGCCAACCCGATCACCGGCACCACGTTCATCGACCTCACCGAGGTCTACTCCCGGCGGCTGCGCGACCTCGTGCACGAGGTCGACCCGAGCATCGCCGAGGGCGTCTACGTGGCCTTCCGCGGCCCGACCTACGAGACTCCGGCCGAGATCCGGATGCTGCGCACGCTCGGCGGCGATCTGATCGGCATGTCCACCGTGCTGGAGGCCATCGCCGCCCGCGAGGCCGGCCTCGACGTCCTCGGGATCTCGCTGGTCACCAACCCGGCGGCGGGCCTGGCCGGCGAGCCGCTCAACCACGAGGAGGTCCTGGAGGTCGGGCGCGCCACCGCCACCCGCATGGGCGTCCTGCTGGCCAAGGTCGTGGACCGGCTGTGAGCGGCGATCTCCTCCGGCGGGCCCGCCAGTGGCTGCTCCAGGACCCCGACCCTGACACCCGGACCGAGCTGTCCGACCTGATCGAGCGCGAGGACCTGGCCGCGCTGCGCGACCGCTTCCACGCCAAGCTGGAGTTCGGCACCGCGGGCCTGCGCGGCGAGCTCGGCGCGGGCCCCAACCGGATGAACCAGGTCACCGTCATGCGGGCCGCCGCCGGGCTGGCCGGGGTGCTGGGCGCGGGCCGGCATGTGGTCGTGGGCTACGACGCCCGGCACAAGTCCAGTGTGTTCGCCCGTGACACGGCCAGGGTGCTGACCGGCGCCGGCCTGCACGTCTCGCTGTTGCCCGGCCCGCTGCCGACCCCGGTGCTGGCCTTCGCCGTGCGCCGCCTCGACGCCGACGCGGGCGTGATGGTCACCGCCAGCCACAACCCGCCGAGGGACAACGGCTACAAGGTCTACTGGGGTGACGGCTCCCAGATCGTGCCGCCGATCGACAGCGAGATCTCCGCCGCCATCGACGCCGTGGGCCGGGTCGACCGGCTGCCGCTCGACGGGCCCGGCACCCTCACCGAGCTGGGCGAGGCCATCGTCGACGACTATCTCGAAGCGGTCACCGCGCTCCCCCTCGGCGACGCCCGCGAGCTGCGGGTCGCCTACACCCCGCTGCACGGCGTCGGCGGGGCCACGCTGACGGGCGCGTTCCTGGAGGCCGGGTTCGAGAGCCCGATGTCGGTCGAGGAGCAGCGCAACCCCGACCCCGACTTCCCCACGGTGGCGTTCCCCAACCCGGAGGAGCCGGGGGCGATGGACCTGACCATCGCGCTCGCCTCCAAGATCAACGCGGATCTGGTGCTGGCCAACGACCCCGACGCCGACCGGTGCGCGGTGGGCGTGCCGCTGGGCGACGGCACGTTCCGCATGCTGACCGGCGACGAGGTGGGCGGTCTGCTGGCCGAGCACGTGATCACGCACACGACCGGCGACCGCATGGTGGCCACCACGATCGTGTCCTCGACCCTGCTCGGCAAGATCGCCCAGGCGCACGGCGTCCGCTACGGCGAGACCCTCACCGGCTTCAAGTGGATCATTAAGGCCGGGCCCGGCCTCGTCTTCGGCTACGAGGAGGCGATCGGCTACAGCGTCGGCTCCGACGCCGGGCTGCCGGTGCGCGACAAGGACGGCATCGGCGCCGCGCTCACCGTGGCCGCGATCGCGGCGGCGGCCAAGCGTGACGGCCGCACCCTGATCGACCTGCTCGACGACCAGGCCAGGCGCTATGGCCTGCACGCCACGTCGCAGCTGTCGCTCCGGGTCGACGACCTGTCGCTGATCGCGGACGCCATGGCCCGCCTGCGCGCCCGGCCGCCGGGCGAGCTGGGCGGCCGGGTCGTCACGGCGGCCGACGACCTGAGCAGGGGTGACGGCGGCCTGCCGCCCACCGAAGGGCTCCGCTACCACCTGTCGGGCGACGCCCGGGTGGTGATCCGGCCCTCGGGCACCGAGCCCAAGCTCAAGTGCTACCTGGAGGTGGTGGTGCCGGTGACCGGCGACGTCGCCGACGCCCGCGCCCTCGCCGCCCGCGAGCTCGGCGCCCTGACCTCCGATCTCGACGCCATCCTCGCGTCCGGCTCCTAGACGTCAAAGGGCCACATCTGGTGGGTCCGGCCATGGACAGGCCAGATGTGGCCCCTTCACCACGCGAAGGTCTCACAGCTGAGACCATCCCGAAATGGGAGACCACGAAAACCACCCCGTGACACCATCCTGTCCAATAGTCTCATCAGTGAGACCATTGGAGAGCATGCGTGGAGCCCTTCATCGGCAGGACACGGGAACTGGCTGTGCTGAAGCGCACCCTGGAGAAGACGGACACCAGCCACTTCGCCCGCCCCGGACGTGCGCTGCTCATCCGGGGTCGCCGGCGCGTGGGGAAATCGAGACTGGCGGAGGAGTTCATCAGGCGAGCCCGGCTCCCCCACGTCTACTACACCGCCACCGGCCAGACGCTGGGCGAGGAGATCCGTACCTTCAGCGAAGAAGTGCGCACGTCCGACCTGCCTGACGCGGCCACCTTCGGCACACAGCCGCAGCCCAGATCGTGGCTCGACGCGCTCACCCTCCTGGCGCGCGCCCTTCCCGAGGACTCGCCCAGCATCGTGGTGATCGACGAGCTGCCCTATCTGATCAAGATAGATCCATCCCTCGAGAGCGTACTTCAGAAGGTCTTCGACAAGGAGTTCTCGAGGCGACCTGTGCTGTTGCTGCTCATCGGCTCGGACCTGTCCATGATGGAGGCGATCAATACCTACGACCGGCCCTTTTACCAGCGTGCCGTAGATTTCGTGGTCAATCCCCTCACGCCTCATGACATCGGTCAGGCACTGAGCCTGCGAGCGGTGGAAGCGTTCGACGCCCACCTGGTCTCCGGCGGGCTGCCGATGATCTGCGAGGAGTGGCCCGTGGGCGGCTCGCTCTGGGACTACCTGGAGCAGGCGGTCGAAAACCCGCTGTCGGCCCTGATCGTCAGCGGGGAGCGAGCGCTGGCCGCGGAATTTCCGCCCGAGGCCCTGGCCCGCCAGGTCCTCACCGCGGTCGGATCGGGTCAGCGCACGCATGCCAATATCGCCGCCGCCACCCGGGACATCTCGCGTGCGACGATGAACCGCGCGCTCCAACTCCTGGTGGAGAAGCGGATGATCGCACTAGAACGACCGCTGTCGACCCGGCCGTCTCGGGAGACGCGCTACCGCGTCATCGACACGCACCTCCGCTTCTGGATCCCGTTCATCGGCGCTCGCCTGACCGATATCGAGCGCGGGCGTGGGGACAGGATCCTGGAACGCATCCGCAAGTCGTGGACGTCGTGGCGGGGGATGGCGGTCGAGCCGCTCATCCGCGAGTCGCTGCGGCGGATGGACGGGCTGCCGGAGGGCACGGGCGCCGTGGGCAGCTACTGGACCAGGGCCAACGATCCTGAGATCGACCTCGTCGGCGCCGACCGGGAGCCGGTGGCCAAGGAGGTCACGATGGTGGGGTCGATCAAGTGGCTGGAGAACCGGCCGTTCGACCACCACGACCTGAGCGAGCTGATCGTCCACCGGTCCAAGATGCCCGGGGCCGACACCTCCACGCCGCTCTACGCGGTCTCGCGCAGCGGGTGCGACGTGGAGGGGGTCAGACACGTGACGCCCGAAGAACTACTGGACGTCTGGCGCTAGGCGAGCCGAAACTCCAGGTCGATGTTCCACTTGTTGGGGTCTGGCTCAACGCGCGGGTCGGTGTTGTAGAGCTCCAGCCGGCAACCCCAGCCTTCGACGCCGTTCGTCTCCGACAGGTCCCACTTCAGGTCTCGCTTCGCCGCCCATTCCAGCAGCGCCTCGATGACGCCGACGAGCTGGTCCGGGTGACCGTGATGGGACACGGTCGCGTAGCGGCCGGCGGGCAGGTGGGCGGCGAAGATCTCACCCTCGCCCGCCACCGGCTCCGCGACCGGCACACCCGCCTCGACCACCAGCCGGTCTGCCGCCATGTCGATGCTGTCGTAGCGCAGGAACGGCGCTCCGGCCGGGGCGACCCCCCGCTGGGCGAGCCAGCCGATCAGCTCGCCGATGCGGTCGGCGACCTGGCCGAAGGTCGTCATGGTGATGGTCTTGCGGATTCCCACGTACGGACGGTCGGGGTGTTCCACGATATTGGGCATTGTCGTCCTCCTTCACCTACCTGTACGGACCGACTGCCCCAAACTCATCGGCAGACCGAAGAACGGGAACAACCGGGTGTCCAGGTAGGCGCTCGTCCCGGCGATGAGGCCCCGCTCGACCTCGACCACCACCAGGCCGAACGGCTCTCCGCGCAAGTACTGGCCGAAGGCGGGCGAGCCGTTGGCCCGGACTGGGACGAGGCGGGAGCCGCCACAGGGCGCGTCGGCGCCGAGCATGGCCCGGCGAATCTCCTCCCGACCCCGCAGCCACCACGCGAACGGCGGCATCGACATCGTGGCGTCCTCGTGCAGCAGCGAGACCAGCCCGTCGACGTCGTAGCGTTCGAACGCGTCCACGTAGCGGGCCAGCAACTCCTCGTCCACCTCCTGCCGCGGCTCCGGAGAGGCGGGCAGGGCGGCTCTGGCCCGCTGCAACGCGCTGTTGACCGCGGCGACGCTGCCGCCGAGCAGGCCGGCCACCTCCGCCGCGCTCCAGCGCAGGACGTCGCGCAGGATCAGGACGGCCCGCTGGCGGGGCGGAAGGTGCTGCAGCGCGGCCACGAACGCCAGCCGTACCGTCTCCTTCGCGACGGCGAGTTCGGCGGGGTCGGCGTGGAGCACACGGTCGTCGGGCACCGGCTGGATCCACCTGTGGCCCGGCAGCGGCGCGCCGAGGTCGGCGCCGGGCGAGGAGGCGGGACCGAGGTCCATGGCCCGCGCCCGGCGCTGCGTGCCGCGCAGCATGTCGAGGCAGACGTTCGTGGCGATGCGGAACAGCCACGAGCGCAGCGGCGCCCGGTCGGGGTCGTAGCCGGCGTGCCAGGCCTTGACCAGCGTCTCCTGCACCGCGTCCTCGGCCTCGAACCCGGAGCCGAGCATGCGGTAGCAGTAGCCGGTCAGCTCGGTCCGGTGCGACTCCAGCTCGATGGCGTCCACTAGGCCGGGACCACCTCGATCTGGAGCTCGGTCACCCACTCGTCGAGGTTCTCGGGGCAGTGCAGGGAGACCTCCCACGAGGGCGACCGAACGCTAGCCGCTCTCCTCGATCCAGCGGGCCGGCGTCTGGAACGTCGACCCGGCCCCCTCCATGGGCCCGTGGTGGATGGTCGTGGCCGCCGTCTTGATGGTGCGGAGAGATCTCCGATGCCGAACATGCCCCCTCCAGGCGTACGGGCTCACACGGTGTCAGGGTCAACACGATAGGGGCTAGGCAGGACCCCATTTAGCGGGATATCTTGCGACACATGGCAACCGAACGTTCGGTAGGTCCGGCGCTGGAGGTCTATCTCACCGACCGCGACGCCGACGCGCGGGTGCGAATCAGGACGGCGGCGGTGCTGTTGTTCGCGCGGCAGGGCTATGCCGCGACGACCATCAGGGACCTCGCTCGCGCCATCAACATGACCAATGCCGGGATCTATCACCATGTGTCGAGCAAGGAGGCCCTCCTCGCCGACCTGATGCGGGCCGGGCACCGGGGGCTGATCGACTCGGCCGACCGGGTGCTCGACCACGCCCTGCGGCCGGTGGACCGGCTCGCCCTGCTGATCAGCTCGCTCACCGCCATCCACGCCATGAACCCGATGCTCACCCGGGTGATGGACGGCGAACTCCGTTCCCTCACCCCCGGATCCGCCGCCCACGACGAGATCATCGCGCTGCGCGACGCCTACGAGGACCGCTGGCGAGCCGCCCTCGACGACGGCGTCTCGGCAGGCGCCTTCCGCATCGCCGACCGGAGGCTGACCCGCCTCGCCCTGATGTCCATGTGCACCGGCACCAGCGAGTGGTACCGCCCCGACGGCGACTCCACGCTGGAGCAGGTGTGCGCCGAGTTCGTGGCGATCGGCCTGGCCGCGGTCCGCGCGCCCGCCCAGTCCGTCGCGGCGTGCGACTTCTCCCTGCTACCAGCCTTTCCGTGGGAGCCGCCGAATGTCTGACACGATCCCCGACTTACTCAGATACGCCGCCAGAACGTACGGGTCGCGCGAGTTCCTCCGCTTCCCGGACGCCTCGCTGAGCTTCACCGAGACCGACGAGCTGACCGACCGGCTGGCCGGGGCGCTGGCCGCCAAGGGAGTGCGGCCGGGTGACCGGGTGGCCATCATGATGGACAACGTCCAGGAATGGCCGCTGAGCTGGCTGGCCATCCTCAAGGCCGGGGCGATCGCGGTGCCGGTGAACGTCCGTTATCGCGCGGCCGACCTGGAGCACGTGTTGCGCGACTCGGGCGCCGTGGCCACCCTGACCACGTCCGAGCACGCCGCCCACATCCCCGGCACGGTCCACGACGTGCGGGACCTCGCCGCCGGCCGGTGGGATCCACCCGAAAGTTCGCCCGGCCCCCACGATGTGGCGAATTTTCAGTACACGTCGGGGACCACGGGCTTCCCCAAGGCCTGCATGCTCACCCACGACTACTGGCTCAGAACCGCCCGGGTCGTCGCCGAGCGGATCGGCCTCCGCGACGACGACGTCATGCTGATCGCCCAGGCCCACTCCTATATGGACCCGCAGTGGACCACGCTCCTCTGCCTGATGGGCGGCATCCCCCACGTGGTGCTCCCCCGCTTCTCCGCCTCCGGCTTCTGGCCGTCGGTCCGCGAGCAGGGGGCGACCCTGACGTACGTGCTGGGAACGATGCCGATGCTGATGTTCAAGCAGCCGCCGCACCCGCTGGACCAGGACAACCGGATGCGGCTCGTGCTCTGCTCCGGCATCGCCCCCGACCTGCACCAGGCCTTCGAGGAGCGCTGGGGGGCACCTTGGCGCGAGCTCTACGGCTCCACCGAGTCCGGCGCCGACCTGATGGTCGCCCCGGAGGCGGCCGAGACGATCGGCACCGGCGCCATGGGCCGCCCGCCCGCCGGCAAGGAGGTCATGATCGCCCGGCCGGGCAGCGTGCCGCCGGAGGAGGTTCCCGACGGGGAGCAGGGCGAGATCGTGGTGCGGGGCGTGCCGATGATGAAGGGCTACTGGAACCACCCCGAGGCCACCGCCCGGGCCTTCGAAGGCGGCTGGTACCACACCGGCGACCTGGGCTTCCGCGACGCCGACGGCTACATCCACCACTCGGGACGGATCAAGGACATGGTCCGCAGGGGCGGCGAGAACATCTCCTGCGCCGAGGTCGAGCGCGTGCTCGGACAACATCCCGCGGTGCTGTCCGCCGCTCTGGTGCCCATCCCCGACGAGCTCTTCGGCGAGCTGCCGAAGGCCTTCATCCAGCTCCGTCCCGGCCACACCCCCGACCGGGACACGGCCATGAGCGTCATCGACCTCGCCAGGAGACGGCTGGCCAGGTTCAAGATCCCGGCGTACGTCGAGTTCGTCGACGGGTTCTCGCTGACCCCGTCCGCCCGCATCGAGAAACGCCACCTGCTACATCCCGAACGCGACCAGCGTGCCGGGGCCATCGCCGTGGAACAGGAGATTCGATGATCGACGTGGCCGTGCGCGACGAGGTGGCCGTGGTCACCCTGCGACGACCGGACAAGCTCAACGCCCTCACCGCCGACATGCGCAGGCAACTCGCCGCGGCCGTCCGGGCCCACGGAGACGGCAAGCTCGCCAGGGGGATCGTCGTCACCGGCACCGGCCGGGCGTTCTCGGCCGGCGAGGACATCAACGAGGCGGTCGGGCAGTCGCTGCTCGACGAGGTCGAGCTCTTCCACGACCTGACCAGGGCGGTGCTGGAGACCCAGGTGCCGGTGGTCGCGGCGGTCAACGGCCTGGCCGTGGGCGGCGCGGCCGAGTGGACCCTCTGCTTCGACGCCCGCATCGGGACACCGTCGGCCGAATACTTCCTGCCGGAGAACCACATCGGGCTGTCCATCTCCAACGGCTCCAGCCTGCTGCTGCGCAGGCTGGTGGGGGCCCGGGCGCTGCGGCTCGTGCTCGACTCGGCCCGGCTGAGCGCGGCCGAGGCGCAGTCGGCGGGGCTCCTGGACGAGATCGTCGAGCCGGGTGCGCTCGTGGCGACCGCGATCGGGCTCGTCCACCGGTGGACCCAACCCGGCACGGCCACCACCGTCCACCTGAAACTGCTCCGGCCGTCACTGGCGGACGTCGAACAGGCCTTCGCGGCCGAGACCGAGGCGGCGAGGTACGTCGAGGAGACCGGGACGGCCAGGGCGGGCATGGACCGCTTCGTCAACCGGCGGGCCACCTGACGGCGGCCGGCGCAGGGGTCAGGCGATCTCGATCGACCGACCCGTGACACCCCGCGCGGCGGCGCGCCAGGCCGGGCGGAGCGCCGGGTCAGTCGATCACGATGGCGGCGACCAGCAGGGCGATCGCCACGGCGAGGATCGCGAAGGAGTCGATCGCCCAGCTGACCCGGACCGGCGCGGCCTGGTCGCCGCGCCGGCCGGCCGACTCCGCGCGCTCGGTGATCTGCTCGCCGAGCCAGTCGGCGTGCGTCTTGCCGGCGAGCGCCTCGGCCGCGGCCTGCTCGCCCTTGGACAGCGTGGGCTCGGTCTGGAACCGGCCCCGCTGCGGCCTCGCCCCGACCCGGCGGCGAGCCTTGGCCCGCTCTCTGGCCGTGCTCACCGGGGTCCACAGGCGCAGGATCCGGTCGTCGCCGAGGTGAACGTTGATCGAGTGCGACACCGTCACCTCCTTCACCGACGCCCACGGCACGAAGGTGGTGCGCAGCGGGTTGCGCGCGAGGAGCCCATCCTCGGCGAGCACGGTGGCGGGCCGTAGCCCGGACATGTAGACGCCCGCGGTCAGCACCATGAGCACGGCGAGCGCCACCAGTGCCGGCTTGCCGTTGAAACGGACGATCAGGTCGACCGTGTTGACCGCGACGAACGCCACCCACACCCAGCCGAGGACGAAGGCGAACCTGGAACGGTAGGTCTGCTTCACGACTGCCACTTGATCTGCGCGAACCCGGGCTTGATCAGGCCGTTGATCAACGCCAGCCGCTCGTCGAACGGGATGAACGCCGACTTCATCGCGTTGACCGTGAACCACTGCAGGTCGTCCCAGTCGTAGCCGAACGCCTCGACCAGCTTGTCGAACTCCAGCGACAGGGTGGTGGAGCTCATCAGCCGGTTGTCGGTGTTGACCGTCACCCGGAAGTAGAGGCGGCGCAGCAGCCCGATCGGATGGTCGGCGATCGAGGAGGCGGCTCCGGTCTGCAGGTTGGACGTGGGGCACATCTCCAGCGGGATGCGCTTGTCACGCACGTACGCGGCCAGCCGGCCCAGCTTGGCGGAGCCGTCCTCCGCCACGGAGATGTCGTCGATGATCCGCACCCCGTGGCCCAGCCGGTCGGCCCCGCACCACTGGATGGCCTGCCAGATCGACGGCAGCCCGAACGCCTCGCCCGCGTGGATCGTGAAGTGCGCGTTCTCCCGCTGGAGGTATTCGAACGCGTCGAGGTGGCGCGTGGGCGGGTAGCCGGCCTCGGCTCCGGCGATGTCGAAGCCCACCACGCCGACGTCGCGGTAGCGCACGGCCAGCTCGGCGATCTCCATCGAGCGCGCCTTGTGCCGCATCGCGGTCAGCAGAGTGCCGACCCGGATCCCGCGCCCTTCGGAGCCCATGGCGAACCCCTCCAGCACCGCCTCGACCACCTGGTCGAGGCTGAGCCCCGTCGTGGTGTGCTGCTCGGGCGCGAACCGCACCTCCGCGTAGACGACGCCGTCGGCTGCGAGGTCTTCGGCGCACTCGGCGGCGACCCGCACCAGGCTCTCGCGCGTCTGCATGACGCCCACCGTGTGCTCGAACGTCTCCAGGTAGCGCTCCAGCGACCCGGAGCCGGACGCCTCCTCGAACCAGGTCCGGAGGTTGTCGGGATCGGTGGTGGGCAGCGCGCCGTAGCCGGTCTCCCGTGCCAGCTCCACGATCGTCTCGGCCCGGAGGCCGCCGTCGAGGTGGTCGTGTAGCAGCACCTTCGGCGCCCGCCGAATCTGGTCAATCGTGGGGCTCATCTCGCCATGATACGAGCCCGCCGCCGCCCTGGCTCCCGCACGCCCACGGCCGCCTGTCAGATGACCCGCCGGCCGAGCCGGACGCCTGGCGGGTGGCACGCTTGCCGAGCCGGACGCCGGCCGGCTGGGACGCCGGCCGAGCCGGACGCCGGCTGTGGGACTACGCGCGGTTGGCGTTCTCCGGGGTGAAGGCCGGGAGGCAGACGGCGATGTACTCGGCGCCTTCCGGGCCCGAGCTGTAGCGGACCTTCTCGCCCGGCTCGGTGACCAGGCTCTGGCCGGCTCCGACCTCGGTGGTGCCTCCGGCGTGTTCGACGACGACCGTGCCGCGCAGGACGACGGTGTATTCGGTGAACGACGGCGTCTGGGCGGGCTCCTCCCAGCCGGGCGGTGCGACCATGTGGGCGATGGAGACCGCCTCGTCGCCGCTGTTGACGCGGCCGACGTGCTCCTCGATGACCTTGCCGCCCGGCACCGGAATCCGTGTGGGGCCCTCGATCTTTCTCATCCGGTCAGTGTGCCACGTCGATGACCAGGCGGTCGGGGCCGGTGTATTCGCGAACCCTGAAGGGCGTGCGCTCGGTGGCGAGCAGGGCGATGCCGACGTGGCCCTCGAAGTCGCCGGTCTTGACCACGTCCTTGATGGTCGTCAGGGAGACGGGCATCGGGCCGCCCGTCCAGGTGGGGGTGCCGTCTCCGGTGTGGGCGTCGGCGGGGGTCAGCAGGAGATAGAGGCAGGCGCGGCCACGGAGGTCGATGGGGTCGCCCGAGCCCTCCTGCTCCACCTTGTCCACCCAGCGGGCGGTGTAGCCGGGGATTCCTCCCCTGAAGTCGATCACGACGCGGTCGAACGTGTCGTGGCGGCCGTAGCGGACTCCCGTCAGCAGGGCGGGCTCGCGGCCGTCGTGCGGGACCTCCACGGCCGCGGTGCTCGTGGGAGGGGGGACCCGTCCGGCCGTCTCACCGGGCGTCGGCGGCGCGGGGGTGCCGGGCCGCACCGAGCTCGTCGCACCGGTGTCCTGCGTACCGGGGTTCTGCGCGCCGGTGTCCTGCGCACCGCCGTTCGGTACGCCGGTTCCGCAGGCGGCCTGTGTCAGGCCGCAGATCAGCACGGCGGCGCCCGCGGCGACGCGGAGCGGCCACGCCCTGCCCGGCCTGGAGGCGGGTGTCGGAGTCATGCCTGGTTGATGCCCGGTGGGCGATCGTGCGAAGCGGCGATGGATCGGCATGTGACGCGGGCTTCCCACCATTGGGAGCTCCCACTACTGTGATCATCCCCACTTGGAGTCATATTCGTGAGTCATTCAGATGATTTATCGTCATTCATCGGTGAGTACGCCCCGAAGATGCTGCGCACGGCGTACCTCATCACCGGTGACGCGCGCTGGGCCCGCGGCCTGACCGTCGAGGCGCTGATCACGGTCGGCCGCCGCTGGTCGTCGCTGCGCGCGAACCGTCCCGTCGACGCCGCGCTCCGGGAGTTGTACCGGCGGGCCCTCGACGTCCAGGCCGGACCGCCCGCCGGCTTCCCCCTCGACGTGCTGGAACCCAGGGGCCGCGCCGCCCTGGTCGCCCAGTTCCACGACAGCCTCCACCCGTACCACGCCGCCGACCTCTGCGGGCTCGGCCCCTTCGGGCACGAGGAGACCGCCCGTTCCCTCCACCGCCTTCGAACCGCCTGGCCTGCCCTCTTCACCCCCCATCCGGCCGCACCGGACACCGCCCCCGGCCCGCCGGAGGACACCGGCGAGCCGCCGGCCGAGCAGGCCGAGGAGGCATGGACCCTGCCCGACGCCGAAGGAGGCACGGGCGGGTGGAGCGCCACGAAGCCCGCCCAGGGCACCGGCGAAGGGGCGCCGGCAGGGGTGGAGATGCCCCAGGTGGGATTCCGGGCCGAGCCCGCCCTGCACCGGACCCTGGTGCGGATGTCGGCGGAGGCGACCGCCGGGACCGCGGACGTCACCGGCCTCACCCAAGAGGTGCTGCGGGGGATCAGGCGCGCCAAGCGGGTTCGCAGGGCGGTGGCCGGCTCGGTGTCCGCCGTGGCGGTCGCGTCGTTCGTGGCCATCGTGTACGTCGGCTTGACGGTGATCGCCGAGAACGCGAGAAACGTCGCGGATCCCATGGCGACTCCGGAGAGCGACCTGTTCCCAACGAGCACGCCGGCGAAGGCGCCGGACCCGGTCCCGGAGCGGCTGGAGGAGGCCGTACGGTTCGCCTACACCGGCTACTGCGAAAGGTCAGGCGCCACCTCGGCGGCCGACCCGCCACCGTGCGCGCAGTGGCGGCTGGTCACGGCGTCGGGCGACGAGTGGCGGCTGGACGGCGCGCGGGCCGGGTTCGGGATGGGGACCGACGGCACCGGCCCGCTGGCGCTGAGCCAGGACGGGCACCGCGTGGCGTACCAGAACGAGGCCGGCGACTACGTGGTCCAGGACCTCGCCACCGGCACCGCGAGGACGGTGGAGCTGGCCCGCCGGCAGGACATGACGTACATCGTGTCCTCTCCCAACGGCCGCTACTTCGCCATCGGCTTCGACGGGGAGAAGGGGGCGGTGCTGGACTTCGACACCGGCACGACCAGCCCCGCGCGTGGCGGCAGGGTGCTGGCCGTGATGGACGACGGCCGGCGGGTGGTGACCGGCAGCGAGGACGTCACGAACGTCCCCGGTCACGCGTCCGTCACCACGCTCGGCCTGGAGGGCCCATCCGGTCGTGGCGGGCGACCGTACCGGATCGATCCCGCCCTCATCGAGTACGGCGCCGCGCTCTCCCCCGACGGCCGGACGCTGGCCGTGGTCGCCGGGGACGAGCGGCTGGCCCTGATGAACGTGCGCACCGGGCTGATCACCGGGCCGAGGCCGTCCCTCGACGACTACGAGATCGTCGCGGTCGAACGCTGGCTCAACCAAGAGGAGGTGCTCGTGCGCCTGTGGGACGACGATGACGAGCTCCTGGTCGCGGTGAACATCCGCACCGGCAGCTCCGAGCCGTACGCCGAGGAGATCACGGAGGAGATGGACTACGGTTCCCCGCTCGGCCGGGTGACCGGGTAGGCGTCACACGGTCTCGTACACGTCGCGCGGCGGCGCCGACGATCGGGTCGCCGGTGCCGGACCTGTCGGCGAAGTCGCCCGTCTTGGTGACGAGCAGCCCGGCGGGCAGGAGGGCGAGTGCCGTCCCGGCGAGTGGGCAAGCCGGCATGAGGACGAAAATCACATGCGATAGCATTTAATGCAATCACATTAAATGCTATTGCATGAGTTTTTGGAAAGTGGTAATCTCCGGCCATGGACGAGGAGGTTGTGGTCGGGACCTGGCAGTACGTCCTGTCCACGCACGCGAAGGCGATGTGCGCGCTCGAACGCGAGCTGGGCGACCGGCACGGCCTCGGTCCCAGCGAGTTCGAGGTGCTCGACCGCATCGTCCGCCACGACCGGCAGCTGCGGCTGCAGGAGCTCTGCGACGAGGTGCACCTGAGCCAGAGCGCCCTATCCCGCGTGGTGGCCCGGCTCGAGAAGGCCGGGCTCGTCTCCCGCGGCGTCTGCGACTCCGACCGGCGCGGCGTCTTCGTCAGCATCACCGACGAGGGCCGCACCCGTTACCACGAGGCGCTGCCGACGCAGCGCGCCGTGCTGGCCGAGGTGTTCGGCGACACGACCGCGCTCACCCGCTGACACGCCCCGATCGCGGCAGCGGCCCCTCCACGCGAAGCGACCCATTCACGCGAAGTGGACCGGCCGCGCGAAGCGACCCATCCGTGCGGAGCGGACCGGCCGCGCGAAGCGGGAGGCTAGGCGGTGATGCGGTCGATGACCAGTGGCAGCAGCTCCTGGCCGGCCGGGCCGACCTCGTAGCCACCCTCCAGCGCGGCGAGCGCCCGCTCGAACCTGGCCGTATCGTCGGCGTGCAGGGTCATCAGCGGCTGCCCTTCGCGCACCAGGTCACCGGGCTTGGCGTGCAGCGTGATGCCCGCGCCGAACGAGACCGGGTCCTCCTTGCGGGCCCGGCCCGCCCCCAGCCGCCAGGCCGCCAGGCCCACGGCGTAGGCGTCGAGCCGGCCGAGCACACCGGACGACGGCGCCTCGATCGTCATGGACTCGGCCGCCCGGGGCAGGATCGCGTCGGGGTCGCCGCCCTGGGCGGTGATCATGCGGCGCCAGCTGTCCATGGCCGAGCCGTCCCGGAGGGCGTCGGCGGGGTCCTTGCCGGAGATCCCGGCCGCCTCCAGCATCTCCCGCGCGAGCCGTACGGTCAGCTCGACCACGTCGGACGGGCCGCCGCCGGCGAGGACCTCGACCGACTCCTCGACCTCCAGGGCGTTGCCCACGGCCCGGCCGAGCGGCCGGTCCATCGCGGTGAGCAGCGCGACCGTGCGCACCCCCGCGTCGGTGCCGAGCGCGACCATGGTCTCGGCCAGCTCGCGGGCCCGCTCCACGGTCTTCATGAACGCCCCGGAGCCGACCTTGACGTCGAGCACCAGCGAGCCGGTGCCCTCGGCGATCTTCTTCGACATGATGGACGACGCGATCAGCGGGATCGACTCGACCGTGCCGGTCACGTCGCGCAGCGCGTACAGCTTCTTGTCGGCGGGCGCGAGGCCCGAGCCGGCCGCGCAGACGACCGCGCCGGCCGAGCGGAGCACCGACAGCATCTCGTCGTTGGACAGCGAGGCCCGCCAGCCGGGGATCGACTCGAGCTTGTCGAGCGTGCCCCCGGTGTGGCCGAGCCCGCGGCCCGACAGCTGCGGCACGTACGCGCCGCAGGCGGCCACCAGCGGCGCGAGCGGCAGCGTGATCTTGTCGCCGACGCCGCCCGTGGAGTGTTTGTCGGCCGTCGGCCGGTCGAGCGCCGACCAGTCCATGCGCTCGCCGGAGCGGATCATCGCCTGGGTCCAGCCGGCGATCTCGCGCCGGTTCATGCCGTTGAGCAGGATGGCCATGGCCAGCGCGGACATCTGCTCGTCGGCGACCTCGCCGCGCGTGTAGGCGTCGATCACCCAGTCGATCTGCGCGCCGGTCAGCTCCCGGCCGTCGCGCTTGGCGACGATGACCTCGATGACGTCCATCACGTGCCCTTCGACAGGTCGTCGGGGCCGAACGCGTAGGGCAGGATCTCGGTCATCCGCTTGGGCCCGTCGACGGTCTCCACCAGCAGGTCGTCGCCGCCGAACTCGAAGAGCAGCTGGCGGCACCGCCCGCACGGCATCAGCAGCTCGCCGTGGCCGTCGACGCAGGTGAAGGCCACCAGCCTGCCGCCGCCCGACGCCTGGAGCGCGGAGACCAGGCCGCACTCGGCGCACAGGCCCAGCCCGTAGGAGGCGTTCTCCACGTTGCAGCCGGTGACGATCCGGCCGTCGTCCACGACGGCGGCGGCGCCGACGGGGAACTTGGAGTAGGGAGCGTAGGCGTGGCGCATGGCCTCGGCGGCCTCCGCCCGCAGGGTGTCCCAGTCGATGGTCATCAGTGTTGTTCCCCCCGGCGATAGCGCGCGCCGTCGGCCTTGGGCATCCGCAGTCGCTGCGAAGCCACCAGCAGCACGAGCAGCGTGAGCACGTGTGGCGTGATGAAGACGAACTCGTTCGGGAGCCGGTCGACGGTCATCCAGAGCCAGATGAGCACGACCGAGCCACCGGCGGCCGCGGCCACAAGAGTGTATTCCCTCGCGCCCCTCGTCACGGCCTCGGCGGGCTGGCCGGACGACAGCATCCTGCGCAGCTTGACCCCGATGTAGATCACCAGCAGCACCGCGCCGAACAGCAGGAACGACGTGACGGCGCCCGAGCTGCGCAGTTGCAGGCCGTCGGCGTAACCGAACAGCGCCGCGCCCGCCGCCAGCCCGCCGGGCCGCCAGTTGCCGAAGATCATCGCGGCCAGGCCGATGAACCCGCGCCCCGCCGTCTGCCCCTCGACGTATTTGGTGGTGACGAAGACCAGGAACACGCCGCCCAGCCCGGCGAACGCGCCGGAGATGACGACCGCGACGTACTTGATCAGGTAGACGTTCACGCCCAGCGACTCGGCCGCCCACGGGTTCTCCCCCGCCGAGCGGAGCCGCAGTCCGAAGGACGTGTGCCAGAGCACGAAGAACGTCAGCGGGAGCATCAGCACGGCCAGGATGACCAGCACGTTCACGCCGTGGGTGAGGCCGCGCAGGATGCCCGCGAGGTCGGAGAGCAGGAACCAGTGTGTTCGCTCCAGGCTGCCGAGCCAGTCGGGCCCCGAGGACAGGAGCGGCAGGCTGAGGTCCGGCGCCTGCGACTTCAGCGCGGGCGAGGTGGTGATGCCGGCGCCCGCCTCACCGGCGCCGGTGCCCTCCTTGTAGAGGACCTCCGACAGGAAGCGGGTGACACCGGGGCCGAGCAGGTTGATCGCGACGCCGCTGATGATGTGGTCGACGCCGAACGTCACGGTCGCGACGGCGTGGATCAGGCCGCCCAACGCGCCCGCGATCAGCCCGGCCAGCAGCGCGGCCATGAAGCCCCACTGGTAGCCGGCCCAGCCGGCGAACCAGGTGCCGAGCACCATCATGCCTTCGAGGCCGATGTTGACCACGCCGGCCCGCTCGGCCCACAGGCCGCCGAGACCGGCCAGGCCGATCGGCACGGCCAGCATCAGCGCGGCGGCGAACGTGCCGGAGGACGTGATGTCATTCTGCCCGGACACGATCCGCACCAGCGACATCAGCAGGATGAGCATGGCGACGCCGATGAGCGCCAGATGGTACTTGCGCACCTTGGTCGATGCGACGGTCGTCATGCTGCCACCTCAACGGGAGTGTTCCGGCCGAGCTGCTGCGCGGCCCGCCGTTCCTCGCGGCGCATCGCGATCCTGCTGGTGATCTCGTTGGCGATGACCACGAGGAGGACGATCGTGCCCTGCATGATCATGATGACCGAGGGCGGCACACTGGCGAACTGCAGTGGTCCCTGCGCGCGGTCGAGGAAGCCGAAGAGCAGGGCGGCGACCGCGATGCCGGCGGGCTTGTTGCGGCCCAGCAGGGCGACCGCGATGCCCAGGAAGCCCAGGCCGGGGGTGAAGTTGGAGCCGAAGGAGTGCTTGTCGCCGAGGATCTCGGGCAGTCCGATCAGCCCCGCGATCGCGCCGGACAGCACCATCGCGGAGATGACCATCTTCTTCGGGTTGACGCCCGAGGCCAGCGCGGCCGACGGGTTGAGGCCGCTGGCCTTGACTTCGAAGCCGAACCTGGTGCGCTCCAGCAGCACCCAGAGCGCCACGCCCAGCAGGATGGCCACGACCAGGAATCCCCACAGCCCGCCACCACGGGGCGCGGGCAGCCCGAACATCTCGAAGACGACGTTGAGGTTGGGGAACCAGGCCGACTCGGGCAGCAGCGGCGTGTTGGTGGTGAGCTGGCCCTCGGTCCGCTGACCGGTGAAGGGCCCGCGGACGAGGAAGGCGGCCAGGTTGATCGCGATGTAGTTGAGCATGATCGTGGAGATGACCTCGTTCACCCCCCGCGTCACCTTCATCACGGCCGGGATGAGCGCGTACAGGCCACCCACGGCGGCCGCCACCACGATGATCACCAGAATCTGGATCGGAGCGGGCGCCACGAACAGCGAGCCGACGTAGGCGGCGCAGATGGCCGCGATCCGGTACTGGCCCTCCACGCCGATGTTGAAGAGGTTCATCCGGAAGCCGACGGCCACCGCCAGGCCCGCGATGAACAGCGGCACCGCCCGGTTGATCATGGTCGTGATGCCGTTGACCACCGAGCGCTCGGTCTCTCCGAAGTCGAAGAACGCGGCGAACGCGGCCTGGGGGCTGGCGCCCGCGGCGATGATCGCCACGCTGGAGATGACGATGGCCACCAGGATGGCGGCGACGGCGCCTGCGACGGTCAGCAGCGCCCGGAAGAGCCCTGCGGGCATCACATCTCCTCAGTGCCGGTGATGGCACCGGTCATGTAGCCGCCCAGGCGCTCGGGCGTGACATCGGAAGGGTCGAGCCGGGCGACGAGCCGCCCCTTGTAGATCACGTGCAACGTGTCCGACAGGCCGATCAGCTCGTCCAGGTCCGCCGAGATCAGCAGCACGGCCAGGCCGGCGGCCCGGGCGTCGCGCAGGTGGTCCCAGATGGCGGCCTGCGCGCCCACGTCGACGCCCCTGGTGGGGTGGGCGGCGATGAGGAACTTCGGCTCGCTGCTCATCTCGCGGCCGACGATCAGCTTCTGCTGGTTGCCGCCCGACAGGGCCAGGGCCAGGGTGTCGACGCTCGGGGTGCGCACGTCGTAGTTCTTGACGATGCGCTCGGTGTCGGCCTTGGCGGCCCGCCGGTTGATCCAGATGCCGCTGCGCGCGGGCGGCCTGGTCTGGTGGCCGAGCACCCGGTTCTCCCAGAGCGACGCCTCCAGCAGCAGCCCCTGGCGGTGGCGGTCCTCCGGGATGTAGCCGATGCCCGACTCACGGCGCTTCAGCGTCGACCAGGACGCGAGGTCCTCGCCGCCGAGCGCGATGTCGCCGTGGGCGGGGCGCATGCCCATGATCGCCTCGATCAGCTCGGACTGGCCGTTGCCCTCGACCCCGGCGATGCCGAGGATCTCGCCCCGGTGGATCTCGAACGACACGTCGTCCAGCAGCAGCCGTCTGCCCTCGGCGCGGAGCCGATCGGCGTAGGCGGAGACCGGGGTGCCCTTCGGGATCGGCCGGTAGCCGTCGGCCTCCATGGTCAGGCCGGACACCTTGAGCTGGACGACGTCGGTCACCGTCGACTCGCGGGTCTCCGGTGTGGGCAGCTCGCTGCCGACCATGAGCTCGGCCAGTTGCCGGGCGGTGACCTCGCGCGGGTCGACGCTGGCGACCGTGGTGCCGCGCCGGATCACGGTGATCGCGTCGGCGATGCTGAGCACCTCGTCGAGCTTGTGCGAGATGAAGATGACGGTCAGCCCACCGGCCTTGAGCTCCCGGAGGGTCTCGAAGAGCTCGTCGACCTCCTGCGGCACGAGCACCGCGGTCGGCTCGTCGAGGATCAGGATGCGGGCACCGCGGTAGAGGACCTTGAGGATCTCCACGCGCTGCCGGTCGCCGACGCCGAGGTCCTCGACCAGCCGGTCGGGGTCGACCTGCAGGCCGTGGCCGGCGGCCAGCTCCTTGACGCGCTCGCGGGCCCGTGCCGAGTCGAGGACGAGGACCTTCGTCGGCTCGGCGCCGAGGACGATGTTCTCCAGCACGGTGAAGTTGTCGGCCAGCATGAAGTGCTGGTGGACCATGCCGATCCCGGCCGCGATGGCGTCGCTCGGAGTCCGGAAGGCGACCTCTTCGCCGTTGATCTTGATGGTGCCCTCGTCCGGCTTCTGCATGCCGTACAGGATCTTCATCAGGGTGGACTTGCCCGCGCCGTTCTCGCCGACGATCGCGTGCACCGTGCCGGGTTCGACGGTGAGGCAGACGTCGTGGTTGGCGACGACGCCGGGGAAGCGTTTGGTGATGCCCTCCAGCTCCACGGCGGGTCGCGCCGTGGCGAGGGGGTCCGAGCTCATGAGATCTCCTAGAGCCGGCGGGATACGACCGAAGGCCCGGAACTACGGGGTGTCCGGGCCTTCGGTCGAACGTCCTGCCCTGGTTACGGCTTGGCCGGAACCGTGATCTTGCCGTCGACGATGTCCTTCTTGGCGGCGTCGAGCTTGTCCTGGATGTCGTCGATCTCGCCACCGGTGGTGGCCAGGCCCACGCCGTCGACCTTGAGGTCGTAGATGACGTTGCTGCCGCCCTTGGCGCCGCCCTGGAAGGCCTTGACGTACTCGAACACGCCGACGTCGACGCGCTTGAGCATCGAGGTCAGGATGACCGACTGCAGGTCGGTCTCCTTGATGGTCTGGCGCTGGTCGGAGTCGACGCCGATGGCCTTCTTCTTGGCCGCGGCCGCCGCCTGGAACACGCCGAGGCCGGAGTCGCCGGAGGCGTGGTAGACGATCTCCGCACCGTCCTGGTACATCTTCTCGGCCGCGACCTTGCCCTTGTCGGGGGCCTTGAAGCCGCTGAAGTCACCGTCGGGCGTGAGGTACTTCACGTCGATCTTGGCGTCGCTCTTGACCGACTTGACGCCGGCCACGAAACCGGCCTCGAACTTCTTGATCAGGTCGTTCTCGACCCCGCCGACGAAGCCGACGTGGCCGCTCTTGGCCTTGGTCGCCGCGGCGACGCCCGCCAGGTAGGAGCCCTGCTCCTCGGCGAACAGCAGGCCGGTCACGTTGGCGGCGTTGGAGGCCGAGTCGACGACCGCGAACTGGATCTCGGGGTATTCCTCGGCCGTCTTCTTGATGTCGTCGCCGTAGGCGAAGCCGACGCCGATGATCGGGTTGTAGCCCGCGTCGGCCAGCTGGCGGAGCAGCTCACCGCGGTTGGAACCGTCGGAGGCCGGGCTCAGCTCCTTGATCTCCGCGCCCAGCTCCGTCTTCGCCTTCTCCAGGCCGGCGTAGGCGGAGTCGTTGAAGGACTTGTCACCGCGTCCGCCGATGTCGAAGGCCAGACCGACCTTGAGTGTCTCCTTCGGCGCCTCGCTGGAGGCGTCTCCGCTCGGCTGAGCGCTGGTCGTGGGCTCCGCACCCGTGTTGCCGCCGCAGGCCGCGGCCGCCATGAGCATGGTGCCGGCCATCGCGCCGACGGCCATCCTGCCGAATCGCTTGCTGAGCAAGGCGACTCCCTTCCGTCTCCCCGCCGTCAATCTTCATCGCAGGCGCGAAGAAATGTACGGCAACCCTGCACGGAAGATAGTTGCTTGACCAGGGCAGACCAAACCGGCACACAGGGTCGAAACCGCTCCGTTATCGACATCACTCGCGTCCGTGACCTGAATCGACGAGCGCGTGACTCGCGGCACATGGGGAAGCTTTGCCCAAATTTGACACCGGACGGGCCCTTGCCGACCGGTCGATCATGGCAGAGATTCCGATCAAAGGTGGAATTTCCTCTGGAGATCTCATGCGTCCTCGCAAGGTGCTGGCAGTGCCGATGGCGGCGGTCCTCACACTGGCCATGACCACGACACCCGCCACAGCGGCCGCGCCGTCGATCAGCGTCGCGGACCACGCGACCCAGCCGGTCTTCTCCCGGGCCGACGCGATCAAGCAGACCGTCTATGTCGAGGTCGAGGGGACCGACAGCGACGGCGACGGCCGGCCCGACCGGGTCGCCGTGGACATCCTGCGCCCCAAGGAGACCGAGCAGGGACTCAAGGTTCCGGTGATCATGGAGGCCAGCCCCTACTACGCGGGCGGCAACGACGTCGCCAACCACCCGGTGGACGTCGACGCGAACGGCAACCCGCTGCCCACCCTGCGCTCGGCTCCCACGAACAAGCTCGCGGCCGAGCCCTTCGACGGCTACTACGACAACTACTTCGTGCCGCGCGGCTACGCGATCGCGCTGGTGGAGAACCTCGGCAGCGGCCGCGCCACCGGCTGCCCGACCACCGGCGACCGCAACGAGACCGCCGGCCCGAAGGCCGCCATCGACTGGCTGAACGGCCGTGCCAGGGGCTTCACCCCCGAGGGCGAGCCGGTCTCCGCGACCTGGTCGTCCGGCAAGGTCGGCATGATCGGCGTCTCCTACAACGGCACCCTGCCCAACGCCGTCGCCGCGACCGGGGTCGAGGGCCTGGAGACCATCGTGCCGATCGCCGCGATCTCCTCCTGGTACGACTACTACCGGGCCAACGGCGGCGTGCTCGCGCCGGGCGGCTTCCAGGGCGAGGACGCCGACGTGCTGGCCAAGTACGTGCTCACCCGGGCCGACGGCCAGCAGGTGTGCGGGCCGGTCATCGACCACCTGATGGCGTCGCAGGACCGGATCACCGGTGACTACAGCCCCTTCTGGGACTCCCGCAACTACCTCAACGACGTGCGCAGGGTGAAGGCCAGCGTCTTCCTGGTGCACGGCCTCAACGACTGGAACGTCAAGACCAAGCAGTTCGCCCAGTGGTGGTACGCCATCTCCAAGCGGAACGTCCCGCGCAAGATCTGGCTGCACCAGGGCACCCACATGAACCCCTTCAGCCTGCGCACCGCCGAGTGGCTGCGCCAGCTGCACGGCTGGTTCGACCACTGGCTGCACGGGATCGACAGCGGCGTCATGCGCGAGCCGCAGGCCGACGTCGAGATCGGCCCCGGCGAGTGGGGCCGGTACCGCTCCTGGCCGGTGCCCGGCGCCACCCCGGTCCGCCTGCGGCCCGGCGCGGGCTCGACGCTCGGCCTGACCCCCCGGCCCTACACCGCCAAGGAGACCTTCACCGACCAGAAGGGGCGCACGGCCGAGGACCTGGTGCAGTCGTTCCCCGCCGCCGACCCCAACCGGCTGGCCTACGTCACCCCCGAGCTCCCGGCGGACGTCCGGATCTCGGGCACGCCCACGGTGTCGGTCCGGGCCTCCCTGGCGGACGGCTCGTCTCCGTACCTGACGGCACTGCTGGTCGACTACGGCACGGACGTCCGGGCGAACGGCACGCTCGTCCCCACCGGCGAGACGCTCTGCTACGGCGAAGGCGTCCCTGGTGACACCGGCTGCACCGCCCTGCGCCGGCTGGGCACCGCCACCACCCCGTACAAGATCGTCACCAGGGGGTGGCTGGACGTCCGCAACCGGCAGCGCGCGGACCGGACCGAGCCCCTGCGGCCGGGTCGTGAGTATTCCTTCGACTGGGACCTGCAGCCCACGGACTACCTGTTCAAGAAGGGGCACAAGCTGGGCCTGGTGATCATCTCCACGGACCGCGACTACACGCTCCGCTATCCGGAGGGGACCAGGATCACCGTCTCCCCGTCGCGCTCGTCGCTCACCCTTCCCGTGGCGATCGGCAAGCTGACCTGACCCGCGAGCCGCCCTGGCCCGGAACCGGGCCGGGGCGGCGCTAGGCCGGGGTGGTGATCGACTCTTCGGTGACCGTGACCGGCCGTGACTCCCACAGGGCGGTGAGCGCGGTGGCGGCCATGAGGCGGACGCCCATGCCGATCGCGGTCTCGTCGACGTCGAAGGTGCCCTGGTGGATGTCGTGCGTCAGCCCGCCCGGCGACCGGGTGCCGAGCCGGGCGAAGGCGCCGGGGATCGACTCGAGGTACCAGGCGAAGTCCTCGCCGCCCAGCGACTGCTGCGTGGGGACCACCGACCCGGCGCCCAGCGCGCGATGGGCCGCCTCCGCCAGCATCTCGACGCTCATCTCGTCGTTGACCACCGGCGGCACGCCCCGGGTGTATTCCATCGTGGCCTCGACGCCGTAGGCGCCGGCGACGGCCTCGAGGAGGGCCTTGATGAGGTCGGGCGCGGCGTGCCAGGCGTTCTCGTCGAGGCAGCGGACCGTGCCCTCGGCGACGCCGTCGTCGGGGATCGCGTTGGCCGCCGAACCGGCCTCGACCTTGCCCCAGACCAGGCTGAGCGAGCTGCGCGGGTCGACGCGGCGGGACAGGGCGGCGGGGAGCTCGGTGAGGATCTTGGCGAGGGCGAAGACGAGGTCGGCCGTCAGGTGCGGCCGCGCGGTGTGGCCGCCGGGGCCGGTCACCCTGATGACCAGCTTGTCGCAGGCCGAGGTGATGGGACCGGCCTTGAGCCCGATCTGGCCGACGTCGACGCGGGGGTCGCAGTGCAGGCCGAAGATGCGGTCGACGCCGCTGATGCCGCCGTGGGCCATGACCTCCAGCGCGCCGCCGGGCAGCTCCTCGGCGGGCTGGAAGATGAGCCGGACCCGGCCGGGCAGCAGGCCGGCGGCGGCCTGCTGGGCGAGGAAGATCGAGGTGCCGAGCAGAATGGAGGTGTGCACGTCGTGGCCGCACGCGTGGCAGGCGCCGGGGGCGGTCGAACGGTAGGACACGTCCTTCTCGTCGGGCAGGGCCAGCGCGTCGATGTCGGCGCGGAGCGCGATGGTGGGACCGTCGCCGCTGCCCACGTCGCAGATGACTCCGCTGCCCCTCGGCAGCACCGACGGCACCAGGCCGGCGGCGGTCAGCCGCTCGGCGATCCGCTGGGTCGTGCGGTATTCGGCGAAGGCCAGCTCAGGATGCATGTGCAGGTCGCGCCGGAACGCCACCAGCTCCTGTTCGTGCTCCGCCAGGAACCCGTCGAGTTCCCCCCGCAGCTCACGCCCCTGCATCAGTCACCGTCCTGTCACATGCCGTGCGACGCCGTCTACCCACCGTCACGCGGCTCATATCATCAAATATCGTTTTTTGTCCGTCGGTGGTCTCACTTGTGGCAGCTGTCCGATCGGGGCAGCAGCCGACGAAAATCGAACCCGTATCCCTGGGATCCGGTGCCAGGAATCGTCTGCACGGGTCGCGGTCCTCGGCCTCCTGTGTGTGGGAGAACCGCCGCAGCCCGGACCCCGCGGCGGTGAGCCGTGAGCCCGATGGCGATGCTTCGACTTTATCGCTCTCGCGAGGTACTTCGCCGACAACTACACCAAAAGTTAGCCGACGGCATGCCCGTAACCACAGGTCGTCACGGTGCGTGAGCACAGAGCTGATCAGGAAATAGTCATAAGGGATCATTAGATGGTGACCCGATGACGCCACTCCCAAACGTGCTCAGCGATTTCGAATCCTGTCACCTTCCGGCATGGTCATCACACTGCGGCGATGGCTGCTTTTGAGAAGAATGCGTGTTTCACTCGCACTATGATCACTAAAATCCCGTTCGGGGAGAAGTATGCACGGTTGAGCATCTTCGAGCCGAGCGAGGGGACCCTGGTGGTCGTGCCCTCGCTCTCCCTGCCGCAGGATGAGCTGCGCCGCATCACCGGAGCCAGATGCTACGAGGAGCGCCTGCTCTTCCTCTTGCTCACCCTCCGCGAACCCGGGGTCAAGGTGGTCTACCTCTCCTCCGCGCCCATCGATCCGGACATCGTCGACTACTACTTCGGCTTCCTGCCCGATCCGGAGGACGCCGCCAAGCGGCTCACCTTGATCAGCCTCGACGACCCCGCGTCCCAGCCGCTGACCAGGACCCTGCTCTCGCGTCCCGACGCGGTCGAGCGGGTGCGCGCGGCCATCGACGGCGACGCCTGGATGGTGCCGTTCGTGCTGAGCACGCTGGAGGAGGAGCTCGCCTCGTCACTCAACGTCCCCATCTACGGTCCGGCCACCTCTCTGGCCTATTACGGCTCCAAGAGCGGCTCCCGCGAGGTCGGGCTGGAGGCCGGGGTGCCGATGGCCCGGGGGTTCGGCGACGTGCGTACGGCGGCCGCGATCGAGGACGCCCTGGAGTCGCTCCCCGGCGACCGGGTCATGATCAAACTGAACGACGGCTACTCGGGCCTGGGCAACGCCATCGTCAGCAGGACCGACCGGTCGGGCACCAGCTTCTCGGCCGAGGGCGAGACCTGGGAGAGCTTCACCGCGAAGATCGCCGAGCGCGGCGCCGTGGTCGAGGAGTTCATCGAGCACCGCCCGCTCTACTACCCGAGCGCGCTGGCCCGGATCACGCCGGGAGGCCACTACGACGTGGTCGCCACCCACGACCAGGTGCTCGGCGGCGTCAACAACGACGTCTACCAGGGCTGCACGTTTCCGGCGGCGCCCGAGTACCGGGCCGAGGTCGGGGCCTCGGCCGGCCGGATCGCCGGCATCCTGGCGGAACGGGGCGTGGTCGGGCTGTTCGGGATGGACTTCTTCGCGATGAAGACCGACGCCGGATACGCCGCGCTGCTCTGCGAGATCAACCTGCGCATCGGCGGCACCACCCACCCCTTCGGCGCCGCGCTGCTGACCACCGGCGCCTCCTACGACCCGGACACCGGCCTGCTCATGGTGGGCGACCAGCCGAAGTACTACACCGCGACCGACAACTGCGCCGCCGCCTGCCTGCGCGGGCGCTCCCCCGGCGAGGTGATGCGGATGGTGGAGCGGCTCGGGCTCGGGTTCGACCCGGCCAGCCGTACCGGCAACGTCTTCCACCTGCTCGGCGCCATCCCCGAGCACGGCAAGCTGGGGTTCACCTCCATCGGCGACTCCCGCGGGGAGGCCGACGAGCTGCACCGGCTCACTCGCCGCGCGCTCTGCGGAAACCCTTCCACCCGATGACGGCCAGCACGACGCCCAGCACCACGTTGACGGCGATCAGGATGCCGTGCACCACGTAGAAGCCGGTCTCATGGCCGTCATCCAGGTTAAACCCAAGATTGATCCACTCGAAGATCATGAACACGCCGAGAACGATGAGGAATCCGGCGATCTTTCGCGACATAGCCATCTCTCTAGTATCGAGGTCGGATCTTCGGGGGATGTGTCGCCACATGGGCAATGACTCGAAGCTACTCTGAGACCCGCCATGTGGATGAAACTGGTGCCTGTCACGGCACTTCTCGCGACGGTCGCGCTCACCGGGGCCGCGCACGCCTCGCCCGCCACCCCGGTCGGGGGCGAGTTGCTGAGCGGCCGTGGTCTGGTCAGCCCCGACGGCGTCAAGGCGCCGCCGAAGTCCAAGGCCACCTCATACGTGATCGCCGACGCCGAGACGGGACAGGTGCTCGCGGCGAAGAACCCGCATGGCCGTTTCCTGCCGGCCAGCACCCTCAAGGCGCTGACCGCGCTCACGCTCATCCCCGTGCTCGACAAGAACGTCACGGTCAAGCCGAGCAGGAACGCGGTCAACCAGGAGGGCAGCGCGGTCGGGCTGACGACCAAGCCCATCTACAAGGTCGACGACCTGTTCAAGGCGCTGATGATGTCGTCCGGCAACGACGCCGCGATGGCGCTGGCCGAGACGAACGGCGGCCTGGACAAGACGCTGCGCGACATGAACGCCGTGGCCAAGCGCCTCCAGGCGAACGACACCGTGGCCAAGACGCCCAGCGGGCTGGACCTGCCGGGCCAGAGCAGCTCGGCCTACGACCTGGCGCTGATCGCGCGGGCCGGCCTCGCCAATGCTGATTTCCGGCGATATATCAGCACCAAGACCGCCAAGTTTCCCGCGCCCAAGAACTACTACGAGATCAGCAACCACAACAAGCTGCTCTGGCGCTACAAGGGCATGATCGGCGTCAAGAACGGCTGGACCTCGAAGGCGCAGGGCAGCTTCATCGGCGCCGCCTCCCGCGGCGGCCACACGATCATCGTCACGATCATGCGGCACGAGGGCTACTTCTGGGACGAGGTGGCCGACCTCCTCGACTGGGGCTTCGCCGCCCGGAGCAAGATCACGCCGGTCGGCCTGCTGGTCGATCCGCTCCCCGTCACGCCGCCGGTGAAGCAGCAGGCCAAGGCGTCACCGGCCGCCTCGCCGTCGGTCAAGGCGGCGCCGGCGCTCGACCCGGCCGCCTCCCAGCAGACCGACGCCAGCCGCCTGGTGGGCTCGGCCGTGGTCGGAGGCGGGTTGCTGATCGGGGTGATGTGGCTCTGGTACGGCATCCGCCGCAAGCGCTCACGCCGCTGAGGCCTCACCGGGGGGCGATGAGGGAGACCTGCCCGGAGGCGCCCCCTCCTGAGGCGACCCGCTCGAGGGGATCGGCGAGGGCGTGGGAGGCGGGCTGAGCCCGGCCGTGGCCGTCCAGGCGGCGACGTAGAGCACGAGCCGGGCCGAGAAGTTGATCCAGAGCAGCAGGCCCACGATGACCGCGAAGGTGCCGTACAACGGGTTGCCGAGCGTGTGGCTCAGCAGCAGCCCGGCCAGTTGCTTGAGCAGCCCGAACCCGACCGCGCCGAGCAACGCGCCGCGGGCGACGTACCGGAAGGACCCGACCGGCGGGGCCACCCAGCCCAGCACGATCACGAAGATCAGCCAGTCGGCGCCCAGCCCGGCCACCAGCCCGGCGAGGAACAGCCCGGCGGTGTTGAGCGCCGTGGCGTCGAGGGTGAGGAAGTTCACCACCGTCGCCGTCGCCTGCGTGGCGAATCCGCCGACCACCACCGAGGCGAGCATGCTCAGTCCGAGCAGGACGAGCGAGACCAGGTCGCGCAGCTTGCCGACGAAGAAGTTGAGCGGCGGCACGGTGGTCATCGACATCTCGCGCAACGCTCCGCGCAGGGCGTCGACGGCGCCCAGCCCGGCGTAGAGCAGGCCCAGCAGGCCGATGATCCCGGCGGTCGCCTTCGCCTGCGCGATGCCACTGATGTCAAGCTGCCCGGCGATGCCGGGCAACTGCTCGTTGACGGCCTTGGTCAGCGCGTCGATGGCGTTCTGGTCGTTGCTCAGGACGAAGCCGAGCACCGAGAAGGCCAGCGCGACCAGCGGGAAGAACGACAGGAACGCGAAGTAGGTGACCGCGCCCGCCAGCCGGTCGCCGGACTGGACCTGGTAGCGCTGGACGGTCCTGATCAGGTGGTCGACGGACGGGCGCCGCACCCGCCAGCTCTCGACCAGACGGCGCCCCCTGGCCTTCACCGCCTCGATCCGCTCGGTCAGGCCTGACATCGCGCTCGCCCGCCGCCTCTCAGCTCCATCCCGGACTGCTGCCCTGGCCCGGCCGGTAAAGTCCGCCATCGCGGGACAGGTTCGCCGTTGGTTCGGGCCACACGAGTCCCGCGCCGTCCGGGCCGGGGCGCCGTGGTGGTGGGCGAGCGCCGCCGAGGGTCAGGAGGGCAGGAAGCCGACCCGGTCGCGGACCTCGATCATGGTCTGTTCGGCCACCGCGCTCGCGCGCTCGGCTCCGATGGCCAGCAGGCGGTCGAGCTCGGCCTCGTCCGACAGCAGCTTCTCCGTACGCTCGCGGATCGGCGTGAAGGCGTCGACCACCGCCTCGGCCACGTCCTTCTTGAACGTGCCGTAGCCCTGGCCCGCGTAGCGGGTGACCAGCTCGGGGATCGGCGTGCCGGTCAGGGCCGACTGGATGCGCAGCAGGTTGGACACCCCGGGCTTGTTCGCCTCGTCGAACAGCACCTCGGAGCCGGTGTCGGTGACCGCGCGCATCACCTTCTTGCGCAGCGATCCGGGCTGCTCCAGCACGTCGATGATGCCCGCCGGGCTGGAGGACGACTTGGACATCTTGGCCGTCGGTTCCTGGAGGTCGGTGATCTTCTCGACCTCCTTGAGGATGTGCGGCTCGGGCAGCGTGAACGTGTCGCCGAAGCGGTGGTTGAAGCGCTGGGCCAGGTCGCGGGTCAGCTCGAGGTGCTGCTTCTGGTCGGCGCCGACCGGCACGCTGTTGGCCTGGTAGATGAGGACGTCGGCGGCCATCAGAATCGGGTAGGTGAAGAGCCCGACGCTGGCGGCGTTCTCCCCGAACTTGGCCGACTTGTCCTTGAACTGGGTCATCCTGGCCGCCTCGCCCATGCCGGTCAGGCAGGCCAGGATCCAGGCCAGCTCGGTGTGCTGGCGCACGTGCGACTGCACGAACACGGTCGACCGCTCGGGGTCGAGCCCGGCGGCGAAGAGCTGCGCGGCGGCCACGCGGGTGCGGCGGCGCAGGTCGGCCGGGTCGGTCGGCACGGTGATCGCGTGCAGATCGACCACGCAGTAGAAGGCGTCGTGGGTCTCCTGCAGCGGAGCCCATTGACGGAGCGCACCCAGGTAGTTGCCCAGGTGGAAGGAGTCCGCTGTGGGCTGGATGCCGGAAAGAACACGAGGTCTGGCCATAGCAGCTAATTGTGTCAGCAATCCTGCTCGGACGCCGACTCGACGACAGGTCTGCGTTTCACTCTCACCCGGGAGATACGGCGGACGTCGAGCTCGGTGACGGTCAGCTCGAAACCCGGCACCTCCACCTTCTCACCGACCGCGGGGACGTGCCCGAGCACCGCCATCACGAAACCGCCCAGCGTCTCGTACGGTCCGCTGGGCAGCTTGATGCCGGTCTCGGCGGCGAAGTCGTTGAGGTTGGTCAGCCCGTCGATCTCGATCTCGCCGGCCGGGAGGACGACCGTGTCGCCCTCCACGTCGTACTCGTCCCTGATGTCGCCGATCAGCTCCTCGACCAGGTCCTCGAGCGTGACGATGCCGGCCGTGCCGCCGTACTCGTCGACCACGATGGCCAGGTGGTGTCCCTCGTCGCGCATCTCCGACAGGGTGGTGAGCACCCGTTTGGAGGCCGGCACGAACTTGACCGGCCGGATCGGCACCAGCTCGCTGATCGGCTCGATGCGGCCGGTGAGCACCGGGTCGAGCAGGTCGCGCACGTGCACGAACCCGATGACCTCGTCGTAGGACTCGCGGTAGACCGGGAAGCGCGAGTGGGGCAGCGCCGCCGCCAGCACCGCCGCCTCGGCCAGCGGGGTGTCGGCCTCCATGAACTCCACCTCGGTCCGCGGCAGCATGACCTCGCGCAGCTGGCGCTTGCCGGCGGCGAAGACCTCGGCGATCAGGTGGCGCTCGTCGGCCGTGAGGTCGGTGTGGCCGACCACCATGTCGCGCAGCTCCTCGGTGGTCACCTCTTCGGTGTCGGCCTGCGGGTTGCCGCCCAGCAGCCTGACCACGCCGTCGGTCGACTTCGACAGCGCCCAGATGATGGGCCGCGACAGGGCGGCGATCCGGTCCAGGAAGGGCGCCACGACCAGCGCGAAGCCCTCGGCCCGCTGCCGGGCCAGCCGCTTGGGCGCCAGCTCGCCGAGCACCAGCGACACGTACGAGATCGCCAGCGTGACCAGGACGAGCGCGAGCACGTCGGCGATCGCGGGCGGCGCTCCCCACCGCTCCAGCGCGGGTGCGAGCTGCATGCCGAGCCGGTCGGCGCCGAACGCGGCCGACAGCATGGTGGCGACCGTCACCCCGATCTGCACGGCCGACAGGAACCGGTTGGGGTCGCGGGCGAGCTTGACCACCCGCTCTCCCCGGCGGCCGTGCTGGGCGAGCTTGCGGACCTGACTCTCGCGCAGGCTGACCATCGCCATCTCGGCGCCCGCGAAGAAACCGCCGACCAGAATGAAGAGCAGAACCAGGGCGATGTTGGCCGCGAGGGTGTCAAACATGGTGGTTGGCAGCGTACTCAACGCCTTTCCCCCGTATGCTGAACGGCAAGCCGTACAAAATCGAACATATTCCAACAGGGGTGAACATGAGACTGCTGGTGACCGGGGGTGCCGGCTACGTCGGCAGTGTCGTCGCGGCGCAGCTCGTCGAGGCGGGCCACGAGGTGACCGTGCTCGACGACCTGTCGACCGGGCACGCCGACGCGGTGCCGGAGGGGGCGCGGTTCGTCCAGAGGTCGATCACCGAGCCCGGCGACACGCTGGCGGGCGTCGACGCGGTGCTGCACTTCGCGGCCAAGTCGCTGGTCGGCGAGTCGGTGGAGCGGCCCGGGCTCTACTGGTCGCACAACCTCGGCGGCACACTGGCGCTGCTGGAGGCGATGCGCGAGCAGGGCGTGCGCCGGATCGTGTTCTCCTCCACCGCGGCCACCTACGGCGAGCCGGAGCGCTCCCCCATCCTGGAGACCGACCCGACCCGGCCCACCAACCCCTACGGGGCCTCCAAGCTGGCCGTCGACACCGCGCTCGGCGCCTACGCCGGACTGCGCGGGCTCGGGGCCGTCAGCCTGCGTTACTTCAACGTGGCCGGGGCCTACGGCCGCTACCGCGAACGGCACGCGATCGAAACCCATCTCATCCCCAACGTGCTCAAGGTCGCCACCGGCGCGCGTGAGTCGGTGAGCGTCTTCGGCACCGACTACCCCACGGCCGACGGAACGTGCGTGCGCGACTACATCCATGTGGCCGACCTGGCCCGCGCCCACCTGCTGGCGCTGGAGGCGATCTCCGAGGGGCAGCACAAGATCTACAACCTCGGCAGCGGCGCCGGTTTCTCCGTCCAGGAGGTGATCTCCGTCTGCCGCGAGGTCACCGGCCACGAGATCCCCGCCGTCGTCGGCCCGCGGCGCGCCGGCGACCCCGCCGAGCTGGTCGCCTCCTCGGCGAAGATCCAGCGTGAGCTGGGTTGGAAGGCCGAGCGGCCGTCGCTGCGGGACATCGTCTCCGATGCCTGGGCAGCGCTTTCCGGCAAATGAGGTATACGGCCCAGCGATATGTGCTCTGATACCCAAATGTGAGGAGCTTTTCACCAAGGGTCACGAAGGTGCTCTTCGCCGTCCTCGTCGTGCTGGGCAGCCTGAGCGTCGGCGGAGCCGTGGTCTTCGTCACCCCGACCCCGGCTCCGGCGGCGGAACCCCACGCCCCCTGCCCGGGAACGGAAAGCCCCGGCTGACCGGTCTACGGTCAGCTCGGGGCCGGGGTGGTGCGCCCGGCTCGCGGCCGGGGTGGTGCGATCGGCTCGCGGCCGGGGTGGTGCGATCGGCTCAGGGTCGGATCGCGCGGTCGGCTCGCGGCCGGGTCGCGCGGGATCTAGATGAGGCCGAGCGACTTGACCGCGTCGCGCTCCTCGATCAGCTCGCCGACGCTGGCGTCGATGCGCTCGCGGGAGAAGGCGTCGATGTCGAGGCCCTGGATGATCTCGAACCTGCCGTCCACCGCGCGCACCGGGAACGACGAGATGAGACCCTCCGGCACCCCGTAGGAGCCGTCGGAGACCACCGCGGCGGAGGTCCAGTCGGTGCCGTTGACCCAGTCGTAGACGTGGTCGATCGCGGCGTTGGCGGCCGAGGCCGCGGACGAGGCGCCGCGCGCCTCGATGATGGCGGCGCCGCGCTTGGCCACGGTCGGGATGAACGTGTCGCGCAGCCACTCGCCGTCGACCTGCTCGGCCGCGACCTTGCCACCCACCTCGGCGTGGTAGAGGTCGGGATACTGCGTGGCGGAGTGGTTGCCCCAGATCGTCATGTGCTTGATCTCGGTGACCGAAACCTGCAGCTTGGCGGCGAGCTGCGACAACGCGCGGTTGTGGTCGAGGCGGGTCATCGCGGTGAAGCGCTCGGCCGGGACGTCCGGCGCGTTCCGCTGGGCGATCAGCGCGTTGGTGTTGGCGGGGTTGCCGACGACCAGGACCCTGATGTCGTCGGCGGCGTGGTCGTTGATCGCCTTGCCCTGCGGGCCGAAGATGCCGCCGTTGGCCCCGAGCAGGTCGCCGCGCTCCATGCCGGCCTTGCGCGGCATGGCGCCGACCAGCAGGGCGACGTTGGCGCCAGCGAAGGCCACGTTGGGGTCGTCGGTGATCTCGATGCCGGACAGCAGCGGGAAAGCGCAGTCGTCGAGCTCCATGGCGGTGCCCTCGGCAGCCTTCACCGCCTGGGGGATCTCCAGCAGGCTCAGCTTGACCGGCACGTTCGCGCCCAGCAGCTGGCCCGACGCGATGCGGAACAGCAGCGCGTAGCCGATCTGACCGGCGGCTCCGGTGACGGTCACCTTTACGGGCGTGGCCATGGCCTTCCCCTAACTCGCGGGATGTTCAGTTGACTTTCGGATGTTACCCGCTCGTCATCCGCAGGGTTCCATCGCGGGCACCTTCAGCTCCGGAGCGAAGTCGACCTTGGCGAACTGCCTGGTGAGGAGCTGTTTCATGGCACCCGAGCGGTAGAGGTCGGCGATCACCGCCTTGACCGCCTTGCAGGTCTTCGCGTCGCCCCGCTTGATGCCGACGGCGTATCGCTCGTCGGTGAGCTTGGCTCCGAGGATCTTGTAGCGGAGGTTCTCGCGGCCGGCGAACCCGGCCAGGATGAGGTCGTCGCCGGGCACCGCGTCGACCTGGCCGCTCCTCAGAAGGTCCATGCACTGGGCGTAGTCGCCGGCCGGCACCGGCTCCACCCGCACCCTGGCCTGCACCCTGCCGACCGACGGGCTGTCGGGGGCGCAGATCTTGCGGCCCTTGAGGTCGGCGAGCGAGTCGACGCCGGCGCCGTCGCGTACCAGGAGGTCCTGGTGGGCCAGGTAGTAGGGGCCGGCGAACTCGACGTCGCTCTTGTCGATGGAGTAGGTGGCCAGCACCAGATCGACCCTGCCGTCCGCCAGCGTCTCGGCCCTGTCGCCGCGCGAGACCCTGACGAACTCCGTCTCCTTGGCGCCCAGCGCGGTGGCGATCCGCCTGGCCAGGTCGACGTCGAACCCCTCGAAGCCGCCGTTGCGCTCCAACCCGATGCCCGGCAGGTCACCCTTCACGCCGATCACCAGCTTGCCGGTGGTCGCCACCTTGTCCACCACGCTGGTGAACGGGCCCGCCACGACCGACTTCGAGCCGTCCGTCACCCCGGGAGGCGGCCCACCGCCGAACGCCCGCTGCGGCCAGCCGTTGGCCACGGCCACGACCACGGCGCCGGCGATCAGGAGCAGCGTGGTGGCCAGGGCTGCCCACCACACCCGCCTACGGGGCCGCCGCTCCCCCGGCGCCAAGGACCCGGCCTCCGTGCCGGGCGTCACCGCCGCCTCGGTGCGCGCCGCCCAGGTGACCGGCCCACCGGCATCCTCGGACACGCCGGCCCCCGCCGTCCGCGGGCCCCGCTCGGACGTCTCGACCCCCTGGCCAGACGTCCCGGAGCCGTGGTGAGACATTCCGGAGCCCTGCTGAAACGTTCCGGAATCTTGTGAGAACATCGCGGACTCTTGCTGAGGCGTCCCGGTGCCCTGCGAATACGTCCCGGCCGGGCGGTGTTCGATCCGGCTCGCGGAGACCCGCTTGAAGGGCGTGGTGTCGTCGCTTGCCACCTGGACACCCCGGGTGAGCACGGCGGTGGACGCGCCGGCCGACTCGGGCTGGCCGAGCAGCCGCAGCAGGATCTGGTCGGCGGAGGGCCGCTCGTCGGGCGCCTTGGCCAGCGCCGACCGCACGACGCCGCGCAACGGCTCCGGCATCATGCTGACGTCGACCTCGTGGTTGAGGATCCGGTTGAGCACCACGGCGATCGAGTTGCCCTCGAAGGCGACCTGTCCGCTCGCCGCGAACGCGATGGTCGCGCCCCACGCGAACACGTCCGTGTAGGGCCCGATGTCGTCTCCGGCGATCTGCTCGGGCGCCATGTAGGCGGGAGTGCCGATCGCCCGGCTGGTGATCGTCCCGGTGGAGTCGATGATCCGGGCGATCCCGAAGTCGACCACCCGTGGCCCGTCGGCGGCGATCAGCACGTTGTCCGGCTTGAAGTCGCGGTGCACGATCGAGGCGTGGTGGATCGCGGTGAGCGCGGTGGCGGTGCCGATCGCCAGCCGGTCGAGCGCCGTGCCCCGCAGCGGCCCGTCGTCGTCGACGATGTCGCGCAGCGCCCGCCCGTCGATGTACTCGCTGGCGATGTACGGCGTGTCACCGTCGAGGTCGGCCTCGATGACCCGGGCCGTGCAGAACGACGCCACCCGCTGCGCCGCCTTCAGCTCGCGGGCGAAGCGCGACCTGGCGATGGTGTCACCGCTGAACTTGATGTGCAACAGCTTGATGGCGGCCTGCTCGCCCTGCTCGTTGACGCCCAGGTAGACGATGCCCTGACCGCCCTCCCCGATCCGTCCGGACAGCCTGAACGACCCCAGCTCGCCGGGGTCGCCGGCAACCAGCGGCGAGATCTGCGGCATTCGTATTCCCCACATGTGCACATTGCCCGACCAGGCAAACTTTACGACGCCCAGGAAGTCATCAGTGAACTGTTAACCGTTCGTGACGTCACGTTTTGTTGCCCGCCTGTCAAGAATGATGACGCACACCTCCCATTTCGCCAGAACCACGCATCGCGAGGAGCTTCAGAAAAATGGACCGCGCATATGACATCGTGCTGTTCGGAGCGAGCGGGTTCACCGGTGCCCTTACCGCCGCCTACCTGGCGAAAAACGCCGGGCCGGAGGTGCGGTGGGCACTCGCCGGCCGCAACCGCGCCAAGCTGGAAGGTCTCGGAATCGACGCGCCGATCCTGGTCGCCGACGCCACCGACCCGGCCTCGCTGGCCGAGGTCGCGCGTCAGGCCCGCGTCGTCGTCACGACCGTCGGCCCCTACCTCAAGTACGGCGAGCCGCTGGTGGCCGCCTGCGCGGAGGCGGGCACACACTACCTCGACCTCACCGGAGAGCCCGAGTTCGTGGACCGCGTCCACGTCCGCTACCACGCCATGGCCCAGCGGACCGGCGCCAAGATCGTTCACGCGTGCGGCTTCGACTCCATCCCCTACGACCTCGGCGTGCTCTACACGGTCAACCAGTTGCCCGAGGGAGTCCCGCTCAGGATCAGCGGCTTCCTGCGGGCCAGCCTGCGAATGTCCGGCGGCACCCTGCACTCGGGCCTGACGATCTTCTCCCGCCCGCTCCAGATGATCGCGGCGGGCACCCAGCGCCGCTCGGCCGAGCCCGGGCCCCGGGGGCGCAGGATCAGCTCCCGGGCGGGCGGCCTGCGCTACGTGGGCGGCTGGGCGCTGCCGATGCCCAGCCTCGACCCTCAGGTCGTCGGCTACTCGGCCCGCCTCCTCGACAGGTACGGCCCCGATTTCGAGTACCGCCAGTACTACGCGGTCAGGCGTCTCCCGGCCGCGATCTCGGCCGTGGTGGGGGCCGGCGCGCTGGTCACGCTGGCCCAGCTCCCCCCGGCCCGCGACTGGCTGATGAGCCGCCTCCAGCCGGGTGAGGGGCCCTCGCCGGAGCAGCGCGCGAAGAGCTGGTTCAACGTCACCTTCCTCGGCGAGGGCGGGGGCGACCGCGTCATCACCGAGGTCACGGGCGGCGACCCGGGCTACGACGAGACCGCCAAGATGCTCGCCGAGTCGGCTCTCTGCCTGGCCTTCGACGACGTCCCCGAGCGGGCGGGCCAGCTCACCACGGCGAGCGCCATGGGCACGCACCTCATCGACCGCCTCGACCGGGCGGGCATCAGATTCCGGACCCGCACAGCGACCCGATCGTGAATTCCTGCCAGGGTCGCCCGATCTCGTCCACGGCGGCGGTGACGGCCGTGACCCCCCACCAGCGATCGACCTCGACCACGATAGGAGCGATCTCCGAGCCGGCGACATCACAGTCGGTGATGTCAAGGCCAAAAGTCAGGTCGAGCCGTCCGCCGGCCGGAATCGAGTAGGGGAATCGGCCGCCGCGGTCGACGGTCACCGAGTCGAGCGTGAAGCCGTCGGCCCGGACGCCGACCCCGGTGACCGTGATGGGGAGCCACCCGTCGTTGACGAAGCCCATTCGCGCTTCGGCACGCGCCTGCCCCATTCCGCCGTTCTCGTCGCTGGTCCAGGACCAGCCACCACCGCCTCCGCCTAGGTGACAGGCGGGGTACGATCACGCCGCTCGAGCGGCCGGCTCCCGCGAGGAGTGTGACGATCACGAGCACGCACAGCACCTTGACCATGCGCCGGACGTCACGACCGGAGGCCATGCCCGCCTTGGTGTCGAGCCGCTCCCACACGTCATCCCGGATCACTCGCCCTCCGCCCCGCGTTTCCGAATTCTGCTACTTTTTCCGGCGTGACGAAAGCATATTCTTGTTAGTAATCGCGTTCCTGGCCTGCTTGACATTCGCCGTTCCGCTCGCGTTGTCAAGTGTGAACACACCAATGGACCGCGCGGTCGCGGACCGGTTCGCCCATCGCCACCTGGTGGATTTCAGCGTTTTCAACGGCGACCGGATCCTGCGTTATCTGCAGGTGACGCGCCGATCCCGCTGGCTGGGCGCGGCAGCGGGACTGGCTTTCTGCTTCGCCACCATCACGCAGGACACGTTTTTCCTCAGCCCCTACTTCCCTGTCGCCGGATGGCTCCTCGGCGCAATGGCGGCCGAAATCGGATTCGCCCGGTCCAGGGCGCGGGGGCGCCGTCCCCTCGGCATCGGCTCGCCCCTCCGGGGCTCACTTTCCTGTGGTGGCCGGCGGCCGCGATCTCCTGTGCCGTCGGCACCACGTGGCTCACCCGGCAGTACTTCCAGCCTGTCCACCGCGCGGGCGCAGCACCTGACCGGCCCTCTGGCCGACAAGGCCGTACCCGAGCCCACCCTCTCCTACGACGGCCGCCACGTGAGCCTCACCACGGCCACCGGCGTCGAGCTGATCGACACCCGCACCGACACCCGATCGCTCCTCCCGGGCGTGCGCCATGTCCTCGGCCTCGGCCCGGACGGCGGCGGCGTGGCCACGACCGGGCGTCGCGCGCTGGCCGGCTCGCCCGACACCGAGCTCGTCACGTTCGACCGCCATGGCGGCATCCGGACCCGCGTGCCCTTCGACCCCACCCTGAGCGCGCGGCCGTCCCCCGACGGGCGCACGCTGGCGATCGTCGCGCTCGACGAGATCGTGACCATGGATCCCGGCACGGGCGAGGTCCGCGGGCGCGCCCGCCTGCGCCTCCCTGCGCACCACGACACCCCCGAACCGCTGGGCTGGGACGAGGAGGGCCGCCTGCTGGTCAGGATCGCCCCGGACGACTCGGAGAAAGGCGCCTACCACCTCGTCGATCCGGCCACGGGTAAGAGCCGGCGGGTCAGGGACATCCCCGACGACCTCCGGAACCCGGTGTTCGGCAGGGTCCCGTCCGGCGAGGGCTCATGAGGAGCCCATGGCTCTACGCCGTCGTCGCGCTGGCGCTCCTGGCCGCCGCGTGGGTCACCGCTCCCTGCGAGCCGAGCCGCCGCCCCAGTTCGTCCGCACGGCGACGGAGCAGCGCGCGTCCGCTCCCGCCGCGCACAAGCTCACCGGACCGACGCCCGCCCCCATCCGGTACGCGTACGCGCCCTCCTGCGAAGGCACCGACGCGTGCGATCACTGGATCCTGGTGTCGGCCCGCGGCGAGCGCCGGTGGCTGCCCGACGCCGGAGACGGTGGTTCCCTGACGCTCAGCCCGGACGGCCTGCGCGCGGCCCACTGGAGCGCCACGGCAGGCAGGTTCGTCGTCCTCGATCTGAAGGCGGAAACGACCAGGACTCTCCCGGTGAAAGGGGAGGACTCCATCGGTGAGCTGTTGGGAGGCCGGCCCCCGCTGCTCTCCCTCGACGGCCGCCACCTGCTCGTCCAGAGCGACCACCTGGACAAGAACGACGAGGTGGTGCTGGAGCGGCCGCTGATCGTGGACATCGAGCGGGGCACCGTGACCCGCCTGCCCGGCGGCGAGACGGTCGTCGGCTGGACGGCGGCCGGGCTCGCCCTCGTGCGCGAGCGGAGCACGGACCGCCTGCCCGGGCATGTCTCCACGGCGTCGTTCGTCATTCGCTCACCCCGTGGCGAGGTCATCCGGCGGATCGTCCTGCCGGGCAACCTGGCGAAGGACCTGTTCTCCCCTTCGGGACGCACACTGGCCACGCTGGCCAGGGAGATCGCCCCCGACGGCGTGGTCACCACGGGTGTCGTCCTGGTCGGCACGTCGAAGGGGCACCCCGCACGCACGGTCGTGCCGCGGCAGCCGACCGGCCGGCAGATCGCGGAGATCCTGCGCTGGGAGGGCGAGAACGCGCTCGTGGTCAGGACGGCCGACGCCAGGAACAACGGCGCCTACCATCTGCTCGATCCGACGGACGGAGCCATGCGCCCGATCGAGATCAGCACCCCGGACGTGGTCGACCTGCCGCTGAACCCGATGGAAACCGCGCTGGTGCTGGGCAGCGTCCGTTAGTACGCCAGCTAGTACGGCAGGGCCCAGGTCTTGTACGAGGTGCGCAGGAACGGGTTCTTGAACTTGGGATAGGCGACCGTGCTGACGTCGCCGTCAGAGGTGTAGACCATGTCCGGGTTGCTCTTCAGCCAGTCGAGCCAGGCCGTGGAGCAGAACTGGGTGCAGTCGCCCTTCTTGTCCATGGCGCGGATGCGCGGGATGCCCAGCGGCTCGAACGACTTGCTGAACGGCGACGGCGACGGCGTGTAGCCGGCCAGGAAGACGCCGCTGTGCTTGTAGGTCGTGTCGTGGAACTTGCCGCGCGCGGCCCACTCCTTGGTGCTCGGCTGGTTGCCGTACGGCAGGGCGATCGTGACCGGTTTGACGGCGGCGAGGGCGCCGATCTCCTGGGCGATGCTGCCGATCTGCTCCATGACCTCCTCGCGTGACCGCCCGCGCAGGTTGATGTGGTCGCGCGTGTGGTTGCCGATGTCGAAGCCGTTGTTCTTGAGCCACTGCAGCGTCTGCGCCTGCTCCTCCTTGCCGATCTTGCCGAACATGTCGCGGGTCACGTAGAACGTCGCCACCGGCCGGAAGCCGGGATTCTTGGCCGCCACGTCCTGCAGGATCGCGATCGCCGTGTCGGGCTTGACCTGGCCCATCTCGTCCAGCGTGAGCTGCGAGGGCGAGGAGTCGTCGAAGGTGAGCACGACGGGGTGCTTGCCCGCCGGGATGTCGATCTTCCCGGTGACGAACTCGGCCGCGGTGACCGGCACGTACCCGTCACGGACCAGTCGTTCGAGGTCCGAGCGGAACTGCTCGGGAGTGCGGTCGTCGGTGGTCGACGGGTTCTTGATGACCCGGTGGAACATCAGCACGGGCACCTGTCCGAGCTCGTTGGCCTTGGCCTTGGCCGCGGCGGCGACCTTGGCCGCCTGCGCCTTCTGGACCTTGGCCGCCGTGTCGGCCTTGGTGCTCTTGGCCTGAATGACCGGCTCGTCGCCGCAGCCGCTCACGATCGCGGCGACCGCGACCAAACCGACCCCAGTCATCAAACGCAGTCGCATCCGAACCCCCCCGAGACGCGCACGACTGTTACGGGAAGGCTCCTACCCAGTTGATCAACTGCGCCACGCCCGCCGCCCGCCAAGAGATGTCCCGGACAGCGAAAAGGGCCGCCCTCAGGCGGCCCCTTCACAGCGGATGATCAAGCCGTCTTCTTCTTGAGGGACTGTGACGCCGCCACGCCGACGTGGAGTACGTGCGTCGGTCAGCACCATGGTGTGGCAGCACGCAGTCCGTCCTCGCACAGGGCGACTTCGGCGCTCCGCGGCCAGATCCTGGCCCGCCTGACGTCCGATTCACCGGCCGCTGCTGCTCAGTCGTGCCTCCTGCTTGGCGATCAGCCGACGGTAATCGGACGCTCGAAGAAGGTCTCCAGCACGACGATCGCCTGCGTGCCAGAGACGCCCGGAATGTCGTAGATTCGGCGCAATACGTCCTGCAACTGCTCGGTCGTCGGGGTGCGGACCTTCAGCAAAACCGAGGCGGCACCGGCGATGACGTGCGCCTCCTGTACTTCAGGCAGGGCGGCGAAGGCCGCTGCCGAGTCGCCCATCCAGGCGTTCGAGTCGACCATGACGTAGGACAGCACTCCCAGGCCCAGGGCCTTCGGGTCCACGTCCACGGTCGTGACGCGGATCGCCCCCCGCTCGCGCAGTTTCCGCACCCGCTCGTGAACGGCACCCGCAGACAGGCCGACGCTCTGCCCCAGTGCGGCGTAGGACTGTGTCGCGTCTCGCTGCAACTGTGCGATCAGCGCACGGTCAATCTGATCCATGTTCAGTGCAACCTTGTCATAGCCTGATAATATTCGGTACAACTATCATATGACTGAAGGGAAGTTGACGATAGGCCGATTCCGGGCGGAGTTCCAGACGCTCGACGAGCGGTTCACCGGTTATGACGGAGACACTCATGTTGAGGTGCTCCATAGCGGAAGCAGGAAGACCGAAGGTCCCGCCTACTTCCCGGCCGGCCGCTATCTGGTGTGGAGCGACATCCCCAACGACCGCCTGCTGCGCTGGGATGAGACCACCGGCACGGTCGGGGTCTTCCGCTGCCCGTCAGGCAACGCCAACGGCAACACCGTCGATCGCGAGGGGCGGCTGATCACCTGCGAGCAGGGCGCCCGCCGCGTCACGCGGACCGAGCACAACGGCGATATCACTGTCCTGGCCGACGACTACCGGGGCAAGAGGCTCAACAGCCCCAACGACGTCGTGGTCAAGTCAGACGGCTCCATCTGGTTCACCGATCCCCGGTACGGGATCACCGGCTACTACGAGGGCGCACCCGCCGAGAGCGAGATCGGCGCGGACCACGTCTACCGCCTTGACCCAGGCACAGGGGAACCGACCGTCGTCGCCGACGACTTCGTCCGCCCCAACGGCCTGGCCTTCTCCCTCGACGAGTCGCAACTCTACGTCGTCGACACCCGCAAGCGGCACCTGCGAGTGTTCGACGTCGCCGGCGACAGTCTCAAGGGTGGCAGGGTGTTCGCGGAAGCCTGGTTCGACGGCATACGGCTCGACTGCTACGGACGGATCTGGGCCGCGGCCCTCGACGGGCTGCACTGCTACGACCCCGACGGCACGTTGATCGGCAAGCTGCTGCTGCCCGAGGCAGCCAGCAACCTGACCTTCGGCGGCATCAGGCGAAACAACCTGTTCATCACCAACTCGGCCGGGGATCTCTACTCCATCCGCGTGACCTTCGCAGGCGCGAAGTGAACCCTCCTCGCTTGATCACTGGCTGTCGGTCCAGTTGCGCCTGTGGTCCCCGCCCGGCGGCGCGTGCCGACCCTGCCGGAACTCGGCGTCCCACCGAGAGAATCTTCGCGGTGCCCCATCGCCGACGCGATCAGGGCGCACCCGCAACGCTTCCCGCCGGTCGAGATCACCCTTCCCTGGGGGAACGCGAACGGAGCGCAGGTGACCCGACACCTGATCTTCACTCAGGAGAGCGGCGACGTACGCCGCCCGAGCTAACGACGTCCACTGAGACCGCGCTCGTGCAAGCGGGCGCCCGCTCCGACGCCGTGACGGCCCACAGACGGCCCAGGCATGCGAAACGGCCCCTACCTTGCGGTAAAACCGCAGGTGGAGGCCGTGTTCGACTAGGCCGACATCTTCTTCTTGAGGTTCTCGTCCAGCGCGGCCAGGAAGTCCTGGGTGGTCAGCCACTTGGCGTCGCCGCCGACCAGGAGCGCGAGGTCCTTGGTCATCTGACCGCTCTCGACGGTCTCGACGCAGACCCGCTCGAGGGTGTCGGCGAACTCGGTCACCGCGGGGGTGTTGTCGAGCTTGCCCCGGTGGGCGAGGCCACGCGTCCACGCGAAGATCGACGCGATCGGGTTGGTGGAGGTGGGGTTGCCCTTCTGGTGCTCGCGGTAGTGACGGGTCACGGTGCCGTGAGCGGCCTCGGCCTCGACGGTGCGGCCGTCAGGCGTCATCAGCACGGAGGTCATCAGACCGAGCGAGCCGAAGCCCTGCGCGACGGTGTCGGACTGGACGTCGCCGTCGTAGTTCTTGCACGCCCAGACGTAGCCGCCCTCCCACTTGAGCGCCGCGGCGACCATGTCGTCGATGAGGCGGTGCTCGTAGGTGATGCCGGCCTTCTCGAAGTCGGCCTTGAACTCGGTCTCGTAGACCTCGGCGAAGATGTCCTTGAACCGGCCGTCGTAGGCCTTGAGGATCGTGTTCTTGGTCGAGAGGTAGACGGGGTAGTCGCGGGCGAGGCCGTAACGCATGGAGGCGCGGGCGAAGTCGCGGATCGACTCGTCCAGGTTGTACATCGCCATCGCGACGCCGCTGCCCGGGAAGTCGTAGACGTCGAGCTCGATCGGCTCGGTGCCGTCCTTGGGGGTGAACGTCAGCGTGAGCTTGCCCTCGCCGGGGATCTTCAGGTCGGTGGCGCGATACTGGTCGCCGAAGGCGTGGCGGCCGACGACGATCGGCTTGGTCCAGCCGGGCACGAGCCTCGGCACGTTGGACATGATGATCGGCTCGCGGAAGATGACGCCGCCCAGGATGTTGCGGATGGTCCCGTTGGGGGACTTCCACATCTTCTTCAGGCCGAACTCCTCGACCCGGGCCTCGTCGGGGGTGATGGTGGCGCACTTGACGCCGACACCGTACTTCCTGATGGCATTAGCGGCGTCGATCGTGACCTGGTCGTCCGTGGCGTCGCGGTGCTCGATGCCGAGGTCGTAGTACTTCAGGTCGACGTCGAGGTAGGGAAGGATCAGCTGGTCCTTGATGAACTGCCAGATGATCCGGGTCATCTCGTCGCCGTCAAGCTCGACGACCGGACCCTCCACCTTGATCTTGGGCATGCGAATGGTTCCCCTTCAATGAATCGATGCTTTGAGGCTATCGGACCGCCTCATCAACGTGCGAAAAGGGACATCAATAGCCCCTTGAGCGCGTTGTTCTCCAGCAGGAGAGAGGTCAGGACGAGCACGAAGCCGAAGACGCCGAGCGTGACGGAGTCGGCTCGCCTGCTGCGGACGGCGAGTTGCCCGCCGTAGCCGGAGAAGCGGAGCGCGGCGCCGACCATCACGACGGCGCCGAGGGTGAACCCACCCCACCGCGGGTCCACCAGGAAGGTCACGGCAACGGCGACGACCGCACCCGCCAGGATCAGCGGGTACGGTCCCCAGCTCTCAGAGCTACGGCTCAACGCCCTGCTCGTTCTCGCTCATCGCTCCTCGATGGGCTTCCACTTCTGGTCACGCTCTCCGATGTATTCGCTGTCGGGGCGAATCAGGCGGTTGTCGGCATGCTGCTCGATCACGTGGGCCGTCCATCCGGACATGCGGCTGATCGAGAATACCGGCGTGAACAGGTCTGTCGGTATGCCGAGGTAGTGATAGACCGATGCGGCGTAGAAGTCGACGTTCGGATAGAGGCCCTTCGTCTCGAAGACGACCTCCTCCATCTCCTTGGACATCCGGAAGTAGGTGTCGTCGCCGGTCGACTCCGCCAGCTCCTGCGACATCCTGCGCAGGTGCGTGGCCCGCGGGTCCTCGGTCTTGTAGACGCGGTGCCCGAAGCCCATGATCTTCTCGCCGGCGGCCAGTTTGTCGCGCACGGCCTGGGCCACGCCCGTGGGCGAGATCGACTCGAGGGTCTTCATGACCTGCTCGTTGGCGCCGCCGTGCAGCGGGCCCTTGAGGGTGCCGATGGCGGCCACGATGGCGGAGTGCATGTCCGACAGGGTCGCCGCGCAGACCCGGGCGGCGAAGGTGGAGGCGTTCATGGTGTGGTCGGCGTGCAACACCAGGCAGGTGTCGAAGATGTCGACCTCGCGCTGGGCGGGGGTGCGCCCGGTCACCTGCAGGAGGAAGTTCGCCGCGATGCTGAGGGCGGGGTCGGGGTCGGGGACGTCGCCGCCGGTGCGGGCGGCGTGATAGCGGGCGACCAGCAGGGGCTGCTGTGCGGTCAGCCGCGCGGCCTTGCGCAGGTTGGCCTCGGGGGCGATGGAGTCTTTGTCGGGGTCGTCGGCGCCGGAGAGGGAGACCAGCGAGCGCAGCGCCTCCATCGGCTTCTGCTTCTCGGCGATCTCTCCGATGTTGGCGGAGACGAGCGCGCCGAGCTCTCGTCCGCGCACCAGCTCGGCGCCGTAGGTCTCGAGCTCCTCGCTGTTCGGCAGCTTGCCGCGCTGGAGCAGATGGGCTGTCTCTTCGAACGTTGTTCGGCCGGCCAGGTCGTGGATGTCGTATCCACGATAGAAGAGCCGGCCGGCCTTCCCGTCGATGTCGCTGAGCGCTGTGGACGCGGCCACGACGTCGGCCAGGCCTTTCGTGGGCTTGTCCGCCACTACTTGGGGGCCGCCGCCTCCCGAGGCCCCCTCGCCTGAGGAATTCTGTTTCATGATGTTTCCTCCGCTTTTCTTCGCTGGAAGTCTACCTGTGAGCAGGCAAAACCGTCCGCAAAGGTCCAGACCAATTTCATGCGGGATTCTGCTTATGGCAAAGGAGATTCCGCATCCCCTCGGTTGGGTAAGCCGGAGCTGTAGTAATAGTTACGGCGGGCTACCTGGGGAGGAACTGCCGTGGAGGGGCCGTTCATACGCATCGAGGACACCGGCGAGGTGGTCCCGTTGCGCCCCGAGATCACGACGGTGGGGAGGGGCCGCGGTGTCGACATCCGGCTGACCGATCCGAGTGTGTCTCGACTCCATGCCGAGTTCGTCAGGCGAGGACCCTACCTGTATGTCGTTGACCTGGGCCTGTCCCGCAACGGCACGCGGGTGAATGGCAGGCCGATCGCCCGGAGGGTCCTTGACGACGGCGATGTCGTCTCCTTCGGAGCGGCACGCGGTCGCATCGGCGGGATTCCTCGCGAGGACTTCACGCCCGAAGTCGAACTCCGCAGGGCGGCGGCGCCCGAGCTGACCAGACGCGAGGTCGACGTGCTGACCTCGCTCTGCAGGCCGGCGCTGTCGGACGAGGCGTTCGTGGCGCCGGCGACCGCACGCGAGATCGCCGACGACCTGGTCGTGACCGAAGCCGCGGTGAAGCAGCATCTGCTGCGGCTCTATCAGAAGTTCCGGATCCCGGAGGGCACCAACCGGCGCACGCGGCTGGCCAACGAGGTCGTCGCGCTGGGCCTGGTGCGCCCGACCCCTGTGGTGCCACCACAGCGGACAGGCGCCACTCCGGCCGAGCAGCAGGCATCGGCGGCTGGACGCAGGGCTTCCTAGCGAGCGGATCGCGACCGGGGCCACGGCGAGGGGTTCCGGCAGTGTGAGCCGTCCGGAACCCAACGTCATCGGCTGATGAGGCATGCCCGCACGCGCACCGTGCCGGTCTCCCGGCAAGGGCGTCGGTGTCGTCGTGCCCGCGAACCCGGGCACGACGGTGCCCGGGTTCGCGATCGTGTTCGTCCGGCTAGATGACGCGGAAGCCGTTGCTCGGCTCGCTGGTGCGGTTGGCCCGGTCGACCGCCACCGCGTAGTAGTGGTCACCCCACTTGCCCTCCGGGTCCAGCCAGCGGATCTGCCGGTCACCGGGGACGACCGCGACCAGGTTGCGAGCGTCGGCGAACGCGGCCGAGGAGGCCCGTTCCGGGAAGCGGAAGATGGCGAACTGGAACGGCTCGTTCTGGCCGGTCGCCACGGCGCGCACCTCGACCCCGCCGGAGCGGCGCAGCGCGTAGGCGATCGCGGGCCGCCGCGGAGGCTCGCCGCCGGCCAGCCGGGGCAGCACCGGCGCGAGCGCGGGGCGCGTGTAGTGGTCGTTGACGGCCGTGCTGATCGAGGCGATCCGGTCGGCGCGCAGGTCGTTGGCGTTGTACCAGATGTCGCCCGAGATCTGCGGGTGGTTCCGGTTGAGCGTGAGGTGCTTGGACAGTTCGGCCGGATTCTGCCACTCCGCCGCCTGGGCGGGGTCGCCCGCCTTGTACGCCGCCTGGCCGATCCACAGCAGCGTGCCGGTGCCGTCGGCGACGTCCGACCACCACGGGACGAGCTTGGAGTAGTCGGCCGGCGGCTGCCCGATGTACCAGTAGAGCTGCGGCGCGATGTAGTCGAGCCAGCCCTTCTTCACCCAGCCGCGGGTGTCGGCGTGCAGGTTGTCGTAGGACTGCCCGCCGTTGGTCTCGGAGCCGAGCGGGTCGGTGCCCTTGTTGCGCCAGATGCCCGACGGGCTGATGCCCCAGGCGGTCTCCGGCTTGACCTCGCGGACCCGCTGCTGCATCTCCGAGACCATCAGGTCGACGTTGTGCCGCCGCCAGGTGGCCAGGTCGGGGAAGCCCGCGCCGTGCTCGGCGAACGCGGCGCTGTCGTCGAAGGCCGTGGTGTTGGTCGGGTAGAAGTAGTCGTCGAAGTGCAGGCCGTCGATGTCGTAGCGGATGAGCGCGTCGAGCATGGCGTCCTGGCAGAACTTGCGGACCTCGGGCATGCCCGGGTTGTAGTAGAGCTTGCCGCCGAACGGCAGGATCCAGTCGGGGTGCTTGCGGCCGGGGTGGTCGGGGTGCAGCTGCGCCGGATTGGCCTGCATGGAGACCCGGTAGGGGTTGAACCACGCGTGGAAGGCCAGGCCGCGCTTGTGGGTCTCCTCCACGGCGAACCCGAGCGGGTCGTAACCGGGGTCCTGCCCCTGGGTGCCGGTCAGCCAGTGTGACCACGGCTCGAAGGGTGACGGCCAGAACGCGTCGGCGGTCGGCCTGATCTGCACGAACACCGAGTTGAGCTTGCGCTGCTGGGCCAGGTCCAGCCAGGCGAGGTATTCGGCCTTCTGCTCCTCGACCGTGAGCCCCTGCTTCGACGGCCAGTTGATGTTGACGACCGAGGCGATCCACATGCCGCGCATCTGGCGCAGCGGCGGGACGTGGTCGGCGGCGGCGAAAGCGGGCAGCGGCACGGCCGATGCGGCGGCGGCGAGGGCGAGACCCTTTAAAACGGTCCTTCTGCTGGGCATGGGGGGTGGCCTCTCGGAAGTGGTTGTGTCCAGGGCGACGATGGCAGAAAATTACCTTCGGATCAATAATGGTGAAGGAAAATGCCGAACGACCGATCGGGGTGAGGTCATCATCGAACACCGCCTCTTGGTCATGAGGCCGACCGAGGAGGTCTCATGACGGCTGACCTGCGCCGACTCGCGCTGGCGGTGCTCCAGCCCGGCTACGAGGGCACCACGCCCCCCGACTGGCTGCGCAGGGCCCTGGGCGAGGGGCTCGGCGGCGCGGTGCTGTTCGCCCGCAACGAACCGGGAGCGGGGCACGTCCGGGAGCTGCGGGCGGAGCACCCCGGGGTCGTCGTCGCGATCGACGAGGAGGGCGGCACGGTCACCAGGCTGGAGGTCGAGAACGGGAGCTCCTTCCCCGGCAACCGCGCGCTCGGCGTGGTCGACGACGTGACGCTGACCGAGCGGGTGGGGCGCCAGATCGGCCGGATGCTCGCCGAGGCCGACATCACCCTCGACTACGCGCCGTCGGCGGACGTCAACTCCAACCCGGCCAACCCGGTGATCGGCGTCCGCTCGTTCGGTCCCACCGCCGATCTCGTCGCCCGCCACACCGTCGCCTACATCGCCGGGGTCCAGGGCGCCGGGGTCGCCGCGTGCGCCAAGCACTTCCCCGGCCACGGTGACACGATCACCGACTCGCACCTGGCCCTGCCGGCCGTGCACGCCTCCCGTGAACTGCTGGCCGAACGCGACCTGCCGCCGTTCCGCGCCGCCATCGAGGCCGGGGTCCAGTCGATCATGTGCGGTCATCTGCTGATCCCCGCGCTCGATCCCGGCACGCCCTCGACATTCAGCCGGGCCATCCTGACCGAGCTCCTCAGGGGCGAACTCGGCTTCGAGGGCATGCTGGTCACGGACGCGATCGAGATGGAGGCCGTGGCGGCGATGTTCCCGCCCGGCGAGATCGCGGTGCGGGCGCTCGGCGCGGGCGCCGACGCCATCTGCGTGGGCCTGTCGACCGAGGAGAGCCTGCGCGAGATCACCGGCGCCATCGTGGCGGCGGTGCGCGAGGGCGTCCTGGCCGAGGAGCGCCTCGCCGAGGCGGCCGCGCGGGTGCGCGCGGTCTCCGACTGGTACGCCGGTCAGGCGGCGCGGCGCGCGAAGGCCGTGGCCGACGCCGATCCCGGCGTGGGCCTCGACGCCGCCCGCGCCGCGCTGACCACGACCGGCACCGCCAGGCTGACCGAGCCGCCGCTGGTCGTGGAGGTCAACACGCGTTTCAGCAAGGCCGTCGACCCGGCGACGCCGACCGGCATCACCGCGGCGCTCGCCGCCCTGCTGCCCGGCACCGAGCGGGTGCAACTGGAGCCGGGAGGCGACCTGCCCCCGCTGGGCGGACGGGCATCCGTAGGCGAGCGGCCGGTCGTGCTGGTGGTGCACGACGCCGCCCGCCATCCGTGGGTGCGCGACAGGGTGGCGGAGGCCGTCCGGCTGCGGCCCGACACGATCGTGGTCGACACCGGCATCCCCGACGCGCCCTCGGGGGCCGCCCACCTCGCCACGCACGGGGTGTCCCGCGTCTCGGCGCGGGCGGCCGCCGAATGGCTGACGCGATGACCGACCGGGTCCCCGAACCCGCCAACCCCGTCGCGGCGGTGCGGGCGGTGCTGCCGTCGCTCACCCCAGCGGCCCAGGCCATCGCCCGCATCATCCTGGCCGACCCGAGGCTGGTCGTGCGGAGCACGATCACCGAGTTCAGCGCGGTGTCGGGCACCAGCGAGGCGACGGTCGTCCGCACGGCCCGGGCGCTCGGCTTCGCCGGCTACTCTCAGCTGCGCTTCGCGCTGGCGGCTGCCGTGGCCAAGGAGCCCGAGCGGCTGGTGCCCGGCGACCTCGGCCCCGACGACCCGCTCACGGACGTGATCGCCAAGGTGGCGCGGGCCGAGTCGGAGGCGCTCGCCGACACGGCCGCCCAGCTCGACCCGGACAAGCTCGGCGAGGTGGTGCAAGCCATCGCCGCCGCCCGCCGCGTGGACGTGTACGGCGTCGCGGCCTCGGGTCTGGTGGCCGCCGACATGTCGCAGAAGCTGCTGCGGATCGGCCTGTCGAGCCATCCGTTCAGCGACGCCCACCTCGCCCTGACCAGCGCCGCCCTGCTCCACGACGGTGACGTGGCGGTGGGCATCAGCTGCGGCGGCGAGACGCCCGACGTGCTGGTCCCGGCCCGTACCGCGGCCGAGGCCGGCGCCCTGGTGGTGGCGATCACCAACAACCCGCGCTCCTCGCTGGCGGAGCTGGCCGACCACACGCTGGTGTCGGCGGGCCGCGAGACCGCCTTCCGCCCGGGGGCGCTGGCCAGCCGGATCAGCCAGTTGCTGATCGTCGACTGCCTCTTCGTCGGCCTGGCCCAGCGCACGTACGACAAGGCCGACGCCGCCATCCGCGCCACCCGGGAGGCGACCGACCGCTACCGGCGCCGCTGACGCAGTGCTCCGGACCGGCGCGATCTTCCACGGCGGCTGGACGGCCCGTCGCCGGGCATCCTGACCCGGGGCGTGCTGAAGGGGCTCGCGCCGGCCGGCCTGGCGCCGACGGGTATCGTGCACATAAATGATCAGACTGTGGACGATGAGGCGGTCCCGCCCTTCGGAGGCGTGGGCGGCTCCGGCGCCGGCGTGCGGTTCGGCGGCTCCGGGGCCGGCGTCGAGGCGTCCACCGAGACGCAGTGGGTCACCCTGCGAGGAGACATCGCGGCCCATCCCTGCTAGATGTCGCTGATGTCGCGAAGATCCACCCTCCTGCTGGCCGGCTTCGTCCTGGCCTCGCTCAACCTGCGCCCCGCGCTCGCCGGGGTGTCACCGCTGCTCGACGAGATCATGACCGACGTGGGCCTGTCCCCCGCGGGCGGCGGGGCGATCACCACGGTCATGGTGGTCTGCCTCGGCGTGTTCGGGGTGGTCACGCCCGAGCTGGCCAGGAGGATCGGGCTCGACCGGACCCTGTTCGCCGGCCTGCTGCTGCTGGCCTTCGGAATCGTGCTGCGCACGGTCGACGGCGTCTTCTGCCTCTACCTGGGCGCCGCGCTGGCCGGCACGGCCATCGCCGTCATGAACGTGGCCATGCCCGGCGTGGTCAAGCAGCACTTCCCCGACCGCATCGGGCTCTACACCTCGATCTACGTCTCGGGTCTGGTGGTGGGGGCGGCCGCGGCCTCCGCGTTCGTGATCCCGCTGGAACGGGCCACCGGCTACGGCTGGCGCGGGGTGACGGCCATGATGGCGCTGCCGGCCCTGGCCGCCGCCCTGCTCTGGCTGCCCCAGGCGTACCGGCGGCAGGCGGGGCCGGCGGGCGGGCCGCGGCCCTTCGCCGCCCTGATAAGGAACAGGGTCACGTGGTACGTGACGGCCTTCATGGGCCTGCAGTCGCTGACCTTCTACATCGTGCTGGCCTGGTTGCCGACCATCTTCCAGGAGGCCGGGCTGCCCGCGGACCAGGCGGGCTACCTGCTCAGCCTGACCAACCTGACCCAGGTGGTGTCCACGCTGGCGGTGCCCGTACACGCGGGGCGCAGGCGGTCGCAGGTGCCGCACGTGGTGGTGGCGGCGCTGCTGACCGTCGCCGGCTACGCCGGGGTGCTCGTCGCGCCCACGACGACCCCGTGGCTGTGGATGATCGTGCTGGGCCTCGGACAGGGGGCGTCGATCTCGCTGGCGCTGCTCATCATCACGCTGCGGGCGCCGGACGCCTCGTCGGTGACGGCCCTGTCGGCGGTGGCCCAGTCGTGTGGCTACGCGCTCGCCGCGCTCGGGCCGTTGCTGATCGGCGTGCTCCGGCAGTCGTCGGGCGGCTGGACGGTGCCCCTGCTGGTCGCGATGGCGGCCTGCCTGGCGCAGCTCGTGGCCGGCGCCTTCGCGGGCCGGCCACGGCCCGACTAACGCAGCTCCGCCGCCTCGACCACGTTGGACAGCAGCAGCGCGCGGGTCATCGGGCCGACGCCGCCGGGGTTGGGCGTCAGGAAGCCCGCCACCTCGGCCACGTCGGGAGCCACGTCGCCGGCGATCTTGCCGTCGACCCGCGAGACGCCCACGTCGAGCACGGCGGCGCCGGGCTTGACCATGTCGCGGGTGATGAGGCCGGGCACCCCGGCGGCGGCCACCACGATGTCGGCCCGGCGCACGTGGCCGGCCAGGTCTTGGGTGCCGGTGTGGCACAGGGTGACGGTGGCGTTCTCGCTGCGCCGGGTCAGCAGCAGCCCCAGCGAGCGGCCCACCGTGATGCCGCGGCCGACCACGGCCACCTCGGTGCCCTTGATCGGCACGCCGTACTCCTGGAGGAGCAGCACGATGCCGTGGGGCGTGCAGGGCAGCGGGGCGTCGACCATGTGCACCAGCCGCCCGAGGTTGATCGGGTGCAGCCCGTCGGCGTCCTTGGCGGGGTCCATCCGCTCGAGCAGGGCCATCGTGTCGAGGTGTCTGGGCAGCGGCAACTGGACGATGTAGCCGGTGCACTCGGGGGAGGCGTTGAGCTCGTCGATCGCGGCCTCGACCTCGGCCTGCGTGGCGGTGGCCGGGAGGTCGACGCGGATGGAGGCGATGCCCACCTCGGCGCAGTCGCGGTGCTTGCCCGCCACGTAGATCTGGCTGCCCGGGTCGTCGCCGACCAGGACGGTGCCCAGGCCGGGTGTGATGCCGCGGGCTCGGAGCGCGGCCACCCTGGCCGCCAGGTCTGCCTTGATCCTTGCGGCGGTGGCCTTGCCGTCGAGTTTCACTGCGCTCATGTCACGCAATCCTTCCACGCCCGCGAGGGGGCCGGTGCCGGGGCCCTGCCGGACGTACTGACATCGTTGTCATTGATCTTGGAAACGCATAGTGTGACGCTCGCCGGACCCACGCCCCCCGAGGAGTTCTCTTGCCCGCACGCCTGCTCTTAGCGGAGCCGACGGACCTGTTCGTCGGTTCGGAGGCCGAGCCGCACCAGGTGTTGAAGGTCACAGTCACGCGGGGCGCCGTCGAGACACCCCTGGACGTCCAGGGGCGGGGAGTCTCGTGCGCGAAGGCGGTGAGCGTGCCCCCGGGGGTGGGCACGCTCACCCTGGAGGTGCCGCTGGCCGTGACGGCGCCGCCGGGCGACGCCGTCCCGTGCCGGGTCACGCTCGGCGACGAGACGCTGGAGGTCGAGGTCACCGCCGAGCGGCCCGGCTGGACGATGCACATGGTGTCGCACTTCCACTACGACCCGGTCTGGTGGAACACCCAGGCCGCCTACACCAGCCCCTGGGAGCTGCTCGCCGGCGACCCGACGACCCGGCCGCTGTGGGAGTGCAACGCGTTCGCGCTGGTCGAGGCGCATATCGAGCTGGCCCTGCGGGATCCCGACTACCGCTTCGTGCTGGCCGAGGTCGACTATCTGAAACCGTTCTTCGACACCCACCCCGAGCGGCGGGCCGACCTGCGGACGCTGCTCCGCGAGGGACGCGTGGAGCTGGTCGGCGGCACCTACAACGAGCCCAACACCAACCTGACCGGGGCCGAGACGACGATCCGCAACATCGTCTACGGCATCGGCTACCAGCGCGACATCCTCGGCGGCGATCCCCGCACGGCGTGGCAGCTCGACGTCTTCGGGCACGACCCGCAGTTTCCCGGCTACCTGGCCGCGGCCGGGCTGTCCGGCAGCGCGTGGGCGCGCGGGCCGTTCCACCAGTGGGGGCCGATCTCCAAGAACTTCGGGGCGGCCAAGGACGACGCCGCCCTGATGCAGTTTCCCAGCGAGTTCGAGTGGATCTCGCCGTCGGGGCTGGGCGTGCTGACCCACTACATGCCGGCGCACTACTCGGCCGGCTGGTGGATGGACTCGTCGCCGACGCTGGAGGAGGCGTCCGAAGCGGCCTACCGGCTCTACCGGTCGCTCAAGCCCGTCGCCGCCTCGCGGCACATCCTGCTGCCCGTCGGCACCGACTACACGCCGCCGAACAAGTGGGTGACCGACATCCACCGCTCCTGGGCCGAGCGTTACGTCTGGCCGCGCTTCGTGTGCAGCACGCCGAAGGACTTCCTTCAGGCCGTTCGGGGCGAAATATCAGCATTTAGTCCGCAGACGCGTGACATGAACCCTGTCTACACGGGCAAGGACGTCTCCTACATCGACACCAAGCAGGCCCAGCGCGCCGCCGAGGTGGCGGCCCTGGACGCCGAGCGGCTGTCGGCGTTCGCCGCGCTGCTCGGCCTCGGCCGCTACCCGCACACCGCGCTGGACAAGGTGTGGCGGCAACTCGCCTACGGAGCCCACCACGACGCGATCACCGGCTCCGAGTCCGACCAGGTCTACATCGACCTGCTCACCGGCTGGCGCGAGGCGCACGACCTCGCCGCCGACGCCCGCGACCGCGCCCTGGACGCCCTGACCGGCCGGATCGCCGTGGACGGGCCGAGCGTCGTGGTGACCAACACCCTGCCGTTCGCCCGCGACGGCCTGGTCAGGGTACGGCTCGCTCCCGGCCGGCGAGTCGGCGACGCCCCGGCCGTGTACGAAGACGGCACGCTGACCTTCCTGGCCCGCGACATCCCCTCGATGGGCTGGCGCGCCTACCCCCTCACCGACGGCGAAGCTGGCACCTGGCGGTCCCTCGACGGCACGACCATCGAGAACGAACGCTGGCGCGTCACCGCCGACCCGTCGCACGGCGGCGGCCTCACCTCGATCGTCGACCTGTCGAGCCGGCGCGAACTGCTCACCGGGCTGGGCAACGAGCTGCGCCTCTACGACGAATACCCCCAGCATCCCGACATGGGCGAAGGCCCCTGGCACCTCATGCCGACCGGCCGCGTCACCGGCTCCGGCGAGACCGAGGCACAGGCCGTACGAGCCGAGGTGAGCCCCCTCGGGCAGCGGCTGACCGTCACCGGCCGGGTCGGCGACCTCGCCTACGAGCAGGTGACCACCCTGCTGACCGGCTCCGAGCGGATCGACTTCAGCACCCGGATGCTCGACCACACCGGCGCCGACCGGCTGCTGAGGGTCCGCTTCCCGGCGCGGGTGGAGGGCGCGCTGCCGGTCTCCGACGTCGCGGGCGCCGTGGTCGGCCGCGGGTTCGCGCTGCCCGACGTGGACTCCGCCGAGCATCCGTGGACCCTGGACAACCCGGCCAACACCTGGTTCGGCCTGTCGGCCACCGCCAGGGTCGACCTCGGAGAGGCGGGCGCGCGGGCGCTCGGCGTCGCCGAGGTGGTCGTGCCCGGCCTGGACGACGCGCCCCTGGCCCGCGACCTGGTGGTGGCACTCGCCCGCGCGGGCGTGACCGCCACCACCTCGTCCGCGACCGGCACCCGCTACGGCTGGCTGGATGTCGACTCCAACCTGCCCGACGTGCGCGTCATCCTGGGCGGGCCCGACGACAACCCGCTCGCCGCCGAACTGCTCGACCGCAGCGACCCCGCCTACCGCGACGCGCTCAAGTCGGGCGCGCGGGTCGTCTGGGTGCCCGCCGAACGGCCGCTGACCGAGGTCTGGCAGCCGGGCGCCGACCTGCGCGACGTGCGCGCCCTGCCCGCCCTGATCGTCGCCGGACCGGTGCCGGCGGGGGTGTCCTTACTGGTCGACGACCTGGCCGACGCGACGATCGAGGCCGTCTGCCCACTGGGCGGCGAACGGCTCGAGGACCGGACCGTCGCCCTGCTGACGTACGGGCTGCCGGGCTTCGCGGTCGATCCGTCGGGGGCGCTGCACCTGTCGCTGATGCGCTCCTGCACGGGCTGGCCGTCGGGGGTCTGGCTCGACCCGCCCCACCGCACGGCGCCCGACGGATCGGCCTTCCAACTCCAGCACTGGACGCACGAGTTCTCGTACGCGCTGGCCGGCGGCGAGGGCGACTGGCGGGCCCGCACGCTGCCCGCGGCCGGCCAGGACTTCATCACCCCGCTGCTCCCCCGCGTCGTGGACGGGCCCGGCGGCGAGCTGCCGGCCGTCCACTCGCTCCTCGGCGTCGAGCCCGCCCGCGACGTGCTGCTCGGCACCCTCAAGGCCACCGGCAACCCGCACGCCCACGGCCTCGCCCACCACGACGACCTGGGCCTCACGATCCGGCTGGTCGAGTCGACCGGCCTCGGCTCGGCGGCCGAGCTCCACTCGCCGGTCCTGCCCCTCGACCGGCTGACCCGCTCGGACCTGCTGGAACGGCCCGGAGAGTCGGTGGACGACCTCGTCCTGAGCGGAGCGGAGGTCGCCACCTTCCTCGTCCCCGCCCCGCCGCCCGCGCCGGAAGTGGGAGCGGCCCATCCCGGCCGGCAGGCCCCGGCCGTGGAGGCACTGCCCGAGCTGGGAGTCACCGGCGAGGTGGCGCAGCCCGTCTACAGCCGGTACTGGCTGCACAACAAGGGGCCCGCTCCGCTCGGCTACCTGCCAGTGTCGATCGCCGTCACCCCCGGCCTGGTCACGCCGTCGGAGGCGTTCGAGGTGTCGGTGGTGGTCGCGTCACACCTGGTCGACGCGCCGCACGAGGGGGTGGTGGACCTGCTCGTCCCCGACGGCTGGACCGCCACGCCCACCCGGCGGGTCTTCCGCCTCGAAGCGGGCGGCCACCTGCGCTTCCCCGTGACCGTCACACCGTCCTCCGGCCGTGGCCCGCACTTCGTCTCGGCCCGCACGTCCGTGGGCGGCCAGCTCGTCGAGGACGTGACCACCGTCGTGCTCGGCCCCCTACCACCCGCCTCCGGCCCCCTGCCGGCCCCGGGCCAGGCGATCCACGGCACCCGGGCCACCGAGGGCCCCGCCACGGGCCTTTCCGTCTCGCCGGTCGGGGAGTCGCTCTCCCTCCGTCCCGGTGACCGCGCCTCGATCCAGGTACGGCTCACGAACGGCACCGCCGGCGAGATCAGGGGCGAGGCCCAGCTCGCCGCCCCGTGGGGCACCTGGGACCTGCTGCCCGAGGTCATCCGGGGCTTCAGCCTGCCGCCGGGCGAGTCGGCGAACGTCGGCTTCCCCGTCGAGGTGCCCGAGGACGCGCCGGCCGGGCACGCGTGGGCCATGGTCAAGGTCATGTGGTTCGGCCGCTGCCAGTACACCCCCGCCATCCGCCTGGAGGTGACCCGATGACCCCCCGGAGACCGACCGCGACCGATCCCGCGGTCGGACCCGAGGCCGGGCCTGGACGCGCCCCGGTCGGCCCGGCGGTCGATCCCGGGGACGGACCAGCGGTCGATCCCGGGGACGGACCGGTGATCAGGCCCGGGGGCGAACCGGTGATCGATCCCCAGGGCGGGCCGGTGATCGGGCCCGGGGACGGACCGGTGATCGGATGGGTCGGCGGCCGGGCGATCCCGAGAGAGCGGCTGGATCGGCGAATCGGCGAGCTGCGCGGCGGCCCGCTGGCCGGGGCACTGCCCACGCCCGGGAGCTCCGAGGACCGGCAGCTGGCCCGGTGGATGGCCCAGGTCATTTTGACCGAGGCGCTCTGCGAGGACGAGGGGGCGGCCCGTGGCCTCGCGCCGGTCGAGGGCGGCCCGCTCGACCGGGTGGCGGCCGTGGAGCTGGGCTCCATCAACGCCTCCGCCTACAACGGCAGCCCCTGGGTGCGCGCGGTATTCGAGGACGTCACGGCGGCGGTGGACGTACCCCCCGAGTGGCGCCGTCCCGGACTCCCCGACCCGCGCACCACCGAAACGCCACCGGCCCCCGACCCGCGCACCACCGAAACGCGACCGGCTCCCGTCCCGCGACCGACGCCGGCGCGGCGGGCCCCAGAGGCGCGACGGGCCGAGGCATCGTCGGTCCCCGAACGACCGCCCGCATTGGCGCGGACGGGCGCCGGGGCCGAGCGGTTCGCCGTGTGGCATGGGTTGTTTCGCGACCGCGCCCGGGCGGCGGAGGCCACTGCCGGTGACCTCGAACCCCTGGGCGCCGTGACGCTGGGATCCCTGCCCGCGGCCATCGCGCGAGCCCTGCGCGCCGCGCCCGAAGGTGCGCTGGTGGGGCCGGTGGAGGACCCACTGGGCTGGCACGTCGCGATCGCCCGCCCGGAGCCCGTCCCGCCGCCGGAGCGGGCCGACGACTTGCCGGAGGGCGCGGCGCGGCGACGCGCGTTCGCCCGCTGGCTCGACCAGCAGCGTGCCGAAAGGATCCGACTCGTGCCCGGTCTCGAACATCCTGGCGACCCCCGCCAGCCCGACAACCACCACAAGCACTGATGTCCCGCGTCCTCGCCGTCGACATCGGAGGGACCAAGCTCGCCGCCGCGCTGGTGGACGAGGCCGGTTCCGTCTCGCGTTCCGCCACTCGCCCGACGCCGCGTACGGACGTCATGTCCGCGCTCGCGGATCTCATCGGCGAGGTGAGCGGCGGGGAGCCGGTCCCGGAGGCGGCCGGGATCGGCTGCGCCGGGCCGCTGGACCTGGCCGCCGGGACCGTCAGCCCGGTGAACATGCCCAGCTGGCGCGGCTTCCCGGTGCGCGACGAGGTGCGGCGGCTGACCGGGCTGCCGACCGTGCTGGCGGGTGACGCGCAGTGCTTCGCGCTCGGCGAGCACTGGCTGGGCGCCGGCCGTGGCAGCGCGTCGCTGCTCGGGATCGTGGTGTCCACCGGCATCGGCGGCGGGCTGGTGATCGACGGCGCGCCGCTGCTCGGCCCCACCGGCAATGCCGGGCATGTCGGTCACATGACCGTGGACCCGTACGGCGAACGATGCGAGTGCGGCGGGCGCGGCTGCGTCGAGCGCTACTCCAGCGGCCCCAACCTGGTGCGCTGGGCGCTGGGCAACGGCTGGAAGGCGCCGGACGGATCCCCCGCCGACGCGCGGGCGCTGGCCCGCGACGCCGCGGCGGGAGAGCCTGTCGCGGTGGCGGCGTTCGAGCGGGGGGCCAGGGCGCTCGCCGGGATGATCGCCTCGACGGCGGCAGCCGCGGAGGTGACCAGCGTCGTCATCGGCGGCGGCGTCTCGGCGGCCGGGCCCGTCCTGTTCGAGCCGTTGACACGGGCGCTGGACGACGTGGCGGGGCTGGCGTTCGTCAGGGCGGTGCGGGTGCGGCCGTCGACGCTCGGAGTGCGGGCCGCGCTGGCCGGGGCCGCCAAGCTGGCCTGGGACTATTCGCGCTCGGCGAGCTGAGCCTCGCGCCGCTCGATGATCCTTCGAGTGAACGGGATGACCTCGACGACACGACCACCGAGGTAGGCGCCGGCCAGGCCCAGGGCCAGAAGCGCGATGGGGTTGGTGGCCAGTCCGTTCACGGTCACGAACGTGTGCAGGATCGAGTCAAACAGCGCCATAAGGGGACTCCGCAGGAATAAACAGACGGCGAGGCACATAGATTAACCGCACTCGCCGTCCGTTCGCTGCCTACTCGGCCGAAGAGCCCACGCTCAGTGGAAGAAGTGACGCGTCCCGGTGAAGTAGAGCGTGACGCCCGCTTTCCGCGCCGCGTCGACGACCTCCTCGTCGCGTACGGATCCGCCCGGCTCCACGATGGCCTTGACCCCGGCCTCGATGAGCACCTGCGGACCGTCGGCGAACGGGAAGAACGCGTCGGACGCCGCCACCGAGCCCTCGGCGCGCTCACCGGCGCGGGTGACCGCCAGGCGGCACGAGTCGACCCGGTTGACCTGCCCCATCCCGACGCCCACGGTCGCTCCGCCGGACGCCAGCAGGATGGCGTTGGACTTCACCGACCGGCAGGCCCGCCAGGCGAAGGCCAGGTCGGACAGCATCTCCGGCGTGGCCGGCGGCCCCGCCTTGAGCTCCCACTGCTCGGGCGCGTCTCCCGGCGCGCTGACCCGGTCGGCCTGCTGCACCAGCAGGCCCCCGTCGATCCTGCGGAACTCCGCCGGGTTGGCGGGCCCCTGCGGGCAGACGAGGAGCCGGATGTTCTTCTTCCGTGTGAGCACCTCCAGCGCCTCGGGCTCGTACGACGGCGCCACCACGACCTCGGTGAACACCTCGGCGATCTGCCCGGCCAGCCCGGCCGTCACCGCGGCGTTGACCGCGATCACGCCGCCGTAGGCCGACACCGGGTCGCAGGCGTGGGCCTTGCGATGGGCCTCGGCCACGTCGGCGCCCACCGCGATGCCACACGGGTTCTGATGCTTGATGATCGCCACGCAGGGCTCGGTGAAGTCCCACGCCGCGCGCCAGGCCGCGTCGGCGTCGAGGTAGTTGTTGTAGGACATCTCCTTGCCGTGCAGCTGCTCGGCGTTGGCCAGCCCGCCCGAGCCGGAGCTGTAGAGCGCGGCGGCCTGGTGGGGATTCTCGCCGTAGCGGAGCGTCGACTCGAGCTGCCAGGTGGCCCCCATGAACTCCGGCCAGTCGCCCTCGGGCGCGTAGACGTTGCCGAACCAGGACGCGACCGCCACGTCGTAGGCGGCGGTCTGGGCGTAGGCGATGCCCGCCAGCCGCCTGCGCTCCGCCAGGGTGAACCCGCCCTCGCGCAGCGCGGCCAGCACGTCGCCGTAGCGGCCGGGGTCGACGACGACCGCGCAGGCGTTGTGGTTCTTGGCGGCGCCGCGGATCATCGCGGGCCCGCCGATGTCGATCTGCTCGACGCACTCCGCGTCGGACGCCCCCGAGGCCACCGTCTCCTGGAACGGGTAGAGGTTGACCACGACCAGCTGGAACGGGTCGATCTCCAGCTCCTCGAGCTGGGTCACGTGACTCGGCTTGGACAGGTCGGCCAGCAGGCCCGCGTGCACGCGCGGGTGCAGCGTCTTGACCCGGCCGTCGAGGCACTCGGGGAATCCGGTCAGCTGCTCGACCTTGGTCACCGGGACACCGTAGGACGCGATCGCGGCGGCGGTGCCGCCCGTCGACACGATCTCCACGTCCGCGGCGTCGAGCGCCCTGGCCAGCTCTTCGAGGCCTGACTTGTCGTACACCGCGATCAACGCGCGCCTGATGGCGATGCGGGTCACGTGGATCCCCCTCCTGGTTGGTTGCCGATGCGGACCGTACGTCCGCTGACCGTCCAGCCCTCCCGGGCCATCCGGCCGACGATCTCGACGAGCAGGCGGCGCTCGACGGTCTTGATGCGCTCGTGCAGGACGGCCTCGTCGTCGTCGGGCAGCACCGTCACGGCCTCCTGGGCGACGATCGGCCCGGTGTCGACGCCGGCGTCGGCCAGCATCACCGTGCAGCCCGTCACCTTGACCCCGTGGGCGAGCGCGTCACGTACTCCGTGTGCCCCGGGAAAGGACGGCAGCAACGCCGGATGGGTGTTGAGCACGGGGAAGGCGTCGAGCGTCGGCGAGCCGAGGATCTTCATGAAACCCGCCGACACCACCAGATCGGGCTCGTACGACGCGATCCTGGCCGCGATCGCCCTGTCCCAATCCGGACGCGACGCGTGATCACCCATTTTCTCGACGAAAGTCGGCACACCGGCTCGTGAAGCCCTGGCGAGCCCTTCGATCCCTTCCCGGTCCGCGCCCACGGCGACCACGCGGGCGCCATAGGACGGGTCGGCGGAAGCGTCCAGCAGGGCCTGTAGGTTGGTTCCAGAGCCGGAGACGAGGACGACGAGCCGCCCAGCCTTTGACACGCAACACTCCAATGGAAAACCGGGGTGGGGCTGCAAGCGTATCCGCTCCTCGCCCGGTCACGCAGAGGAGGTCAGGTGTCGACACCGGTGCAGGCACCGGCGGGTCAGCAACCCGCCGATGCCGCGAGCCGCCGCGCGATCTGGTTGTCCATCGCCGCGCTGGCGATGACGTTCATGCTGCCGCTCGCCGGCCTGGTGATGGCGGCGTTCGCCATCATGGCCGGCGCCCGGGCCATCCCGCTGCTGAAGACCGCGGGCAAGCCGACCGGGGTCGCCGTGGGCAGCATCGTGGTGTCCTCGATCGCCCTCACGCTCTCGGCTCTGGCCACGGCGATGCAGCTCTATCTGATGGACGAATACTCGGCCTACCAGGAGTGCATGAAGAGCGCGGGCACCGTCTCCTCGCAGGGTGACTGCTTCACCCAGTTCAGAGAGGCGGCCCAGAAGAAGCTGCCGCCCGACGTGCTCGACGTCCTGGGCTCCGTGCAGCCCTGAGCAGTGGCCTACCCGGGCTCCGGGCCGGTCAGGGTGGCCATCGCGCGATCGGGCTCCCAGTGGGCGCGGATGGACGTGATGAGGCCCGCGTCGTCGACCGTGTAGACGATCACGCAGTCGACCGTCATGGTCGTGCCGCCGTCCATGGTCATGGTGATGGCGGCGACGTTGGCACAGCACGGCCCGTTGGCGAAGGAATCGCTGACGTGGAAGCGGAACGCGCGCACCGAGCCGATGTAGACGTCCCAGAATGTGCCGATCTCGTCGTGGCCACGGTGCCCTTTGCCCTCAGGATCGAGCATCGAGGGGCCGACGGGATCCTCCACGAGGGCGTCCGGGCCGAACAGGCTCAGCCAGTCGGATCTGCGCCCGGTGACGACGGCGGTCATGGACGCCTGGGCCGCCCGGCGCGCGGCATGGTCGCCGTCCGGCGCGTCCCAGGTGACGGCGGTGGAATCGGTCACCTCGAAACTGTAACCCGTTCTTGTTTGCCGGGTTAAGGGGTGGCTTTGGAGATCACCGATTCGGCGAACCGCTCGAGGTGCTCGATCTTCTTGGTGAGCGGCTCCGTGTCCGGCCCTTTGATGTACGGCATCCGGAATCCGACGATCAGGTCGGTGACGCCCTTGTCGGCCAGCCGCCGCACCCCGTCCACGGTGTAGGCGTCGTAGGAGATCACGTGCACCTCGAAGGGCCGCTCGGCCGTGCCCTCCTCGGCGCGCAGGGCGGCCAGCCTGGCGAGCAGCGCGTCCAGCTCGCCGGCGTCGCCCCCGCCGTGCATCCAGCCGTCACCGAGGCGGGCGGCCCGGCGCAGCGCAGCGTCGCTGTGCCCGCCCACCAGGACGGGAATCGGCTCGGTGGGGGCCGGAGACATCTTCACCGGCGGCAGGTCGTAGAACTCGCCGTGATACTCGAAGTAGCCGCCGCTCGTCAGGCCGCGGAACATCTCGATGGCCTCGTCCATCCGCTTTCCGCGCCGCTCCCATGGCACACCCATGACCGCGAAGTCCTCGGGCCACGGGCTGAGCCCGACGCCGAGGCCGAGCCGGTTTCCGGTGAGGCAGGCGATCGAGCTCGCCTGCTTGGCGACCAGCACCGGCGGGCGAACCGGCAGCTTGAGCACGAACGGCGTGAACCGAATCGTCGACGTCACCGCCCCCATGGCCGCGACCAGGACGAACGTCTCGATGAAGCTCTTGTCCTCGAGGAAGGCGCGGTCGCCGTCCGCCGTGTACGGATAGCTCGCGTCTGACTCCTTCGGATACACGAGGGAGTCCGCGACGCTGAAGCTCGCGTAGCCCGCCGCCTCGGCGGCCCGAGCCAGCGGGAGATAGTACGACGGATCGGTCATGGCCTCGGCATAGGTGAACCGCATGCAAGGAGCGTAATAGAACCTGTTCCACTGCAGAAGGCTCGGAGCGGGCGGTATCCGGAGCCGGGTCAGTCGCGGTCCCAGGCGTAGGGGTCGACGTAGATGACGTGACCGCCGCGGTCGTCTGACTCGTCCACGATGTCCTTGCGCGGCTGGATCACCGGCGGGGTGCCCGCGGGTCGCGGGCGCGCCTGGGAGAGCGTCTCGGCCTCCGCCGAGGCGTGCTCGTCCTGCCAGTCGTCACGGATGACCGGGATCGGCTGGGTGTCGGCCTCGGTGGCGTCCATCCAGTGGCCCGGCAACGGGCGGGCGTCGGCCTCGGCCAGCCCCACCTTGCTCGCCGCCCTGGCGATCGCGGCCCCCGCCTTGCGCACGGGCACCGCGGCCTTGTCGAGCGGGACCCGAGCGCGCCGGTTGAGCAGCAGGAGGTTGGTCACGCCGGCCGAGATGCCCGCCGCGACGCCCACCTCGAGGGCGACGGAGACGGCCACCTCCCATGGTGACGGCCCGATGGCCGACAGCCGCCCGCCGCCGACGGGGCCGCCGGACAGCGCGGCGAGCAGCCCCGCCACGAGCCCGCTGGTGACGCCGGTGAGGAACCCCCACAGAGGCGCGGCCTCGTACGACGGCGACGGCGAGATCCGGGCGACCACGATGCCGGCCACCATCCCGGCCGCGAACGGCACCGCGACGACCGCCATCATCCAGGCCGGCACCGGACCGCTGTCAGGAAGCGCGCCCAGCAACGGCAGGGTCGGCACGGTGCCCAGCTGCACCCCTGTGGGCGCCACCAGCGTGCCCGTGCCGATCGCGAACCCGGGCCCGGCGATGTAGGAGAACGCCCAGATGACGACGTTGAGCAGGTAGAGCAACTGGAGCAGCAGGAGCAGCAGCCCACCGACGAACCCGGGTGACAGCACGTCGGACAGCTCCAGCACCTGCCCGAAGTTGACCACCACGGCGACCAGCACCAGGACGAGCCCGGCGGCGAGCATCACCGCGGTGGCGACGGCCGTGCCGACGGTCAGCGCCCGCACCCGCTCGGGCAGCAGCCGCAACATCGCCCGCCACGGCCCGATCGTGCGCGCGGTGGCCAGCACACCCGCCAGGAAGGCCAGCGCGAAGTGGCTGAGCAGCGCCTCGCCGATGAACGGCTGGGTGATCTCGTTGCGGGCGACGAGCGCGATCAGACCCGCCAGCAGCGCGTAGGGGGCGGCCAGCGAGACTCCGGCCTGCACCACCAGCACCAGCTGCGCCCGGCGGCGGGCACTGGCCTGCTCGCGCGGGCTGTTCTTGGGCAGCCGCGCGGGGAGCCGCAGCCGCAGGTCGGCGTCGCGCGCCATCCACCGCGCGGCGCGGTAGAGCAGCAACGCGGGCAGGAGCATCAGGCCGAGCGGCAGCAGCCCGATCCGGCCGCCGGGGATCGCGAACCCGGCGTGGTGCGCGGCCAGCCACAGCTGCGCCGCGGTGCGGAACACCCCGGGCAGCCCCGAGCCCAGCGCGCCGCTGGGCGCGGCGATCCATCCGACCAGGGTGAGCGTGGTGAGGACGGCCAGTCCGACGCCCAGCGTGCAGGCGGCGGCGAGCATCCCCGAGACGGGCAGTGGCCGTCGCGACTCGTCGTCGTCGGACGAGACCCCGGGCAGCTTGCCGAGGACGGAACGGGGGGTCGTCCGCAGCTGGTCCAGAATCGCCGTCACAGTAGGCGATTTTCTCAATCTTTTCCGACCATCGCTTGGTTGACGCGCCGCACCGGACCGGGTTTGTGGCCGTCTGGTGCTTCGGCGTGCGGGAAAGTGCCGAAGGCCCCGCGACCTGAGCGGTGCGGGGCCTTCGGAAGGTGGTTCAGCGCGCTTGCATGATCTCGCGCATCAGGCGGGCGGTCTCGGAGGGGGTCTTGCCGACGCGTACGCCGACCTTCTCCAGGGCCTCCTTCTTGGCCTGGGCCGTGCCGGCCGAGCCCGAGACGATGGCGCCGGCGTGGCCCATCGTCTTGCCCTCGGGCGCGGTGAAGCCCGCGACGTAGGCCACGACGGGCTTGGTGACGTGCTGCTCGATGTAGGCGGCGGCCCGCTCCTCGGCGTCACCGCCGATCTCACCGATCATCACGATCGCGTCGGTGCCCGGGTCCGCCTGGAAGGCCTCCAGGGCGTCGATGTGGGTGGTGCCGATGACCGGGTCGCCGCCGATGCCCACGGCGGTGGAGAAGCCGTAGTCGCGCAGCTCGTACATGAGCTGGTAGGTCAGCGTGCCCGACTTGGAGACGAGGCCGATGCGGCCCGCGGTGGTGATGTCGGCCGGGATGATGCCCGCGTTGGACGCGCCGGGGGAGGCGATGCCCGGGCAGTTGGGGCCGATGATGCGGGTCTTGTTGCCCTTGGCCACCGCGTAGGCCCAGAACTCGGTCGAGTCGTGGACCGGGACGCCCTCGGTGATGACCACGCAGAGCGGGATCTCCGCGTCGATGGCCTCCTTGACGGCGTCCTTGGTGAAGGCCGGGGGCACGAAGGCGACCGACACGTCGGCGCCGGTCTGCTCCATGGCCTCCTTGACCGTGCCGAACACCGGCAGGCCCTCGTGCGTGGTGCCCGCCTTGCGGGCGTTGACCCCGCCGACGACCCGGGCGCCGGAGGCCAGCATGCGACGGGTGTGCTTGGTGCCCTCGCCGCCCGTCATGCCCTGGACGATGATCTTGCTGTTCTCGGTCAGCCAGATAGCCATGTGTCACGCACCTACCGAAGCGAGCTCGGCGACCCGCTTGGCCGCGTCGTCCATCGTGTCTACCAGCTCGACCCGCGGGAGTGCGGCGTCGGCCAGGATCTGCCGCCCGAGCTGGGCGTTGTTGCCGTCGAGGCGTACCACCAGGGGGTGGGTCACGGCCTCGCCGCGGCTCTCCAGGAGCTTGAAGGCGGCCACGATGCCGTTGGCCACGGCGTCGCAGGAGGTGATGCCGCCGAAGACGTTCACGAAGATCGACTTGACCGACGGGTCGGACAGGATGATCTCCAGGCCGGCGGCCATGACCTCGGCCGAGGCGCCGCCGCCGATGTCGAGGAAGTTGGCCGGGGAGGGCTTGCCGGGGAAGGCCTCGCCCGCGTAGGCCACCACGTCGAGGGTGGACATGACCAGGCCCGCGCCGTTGCCGATGATGCCCACGTCGCCGTCGAGCTTGACGTAGTTGAGGTCCTTGGCCTTGGCCGCGGCCTCCAGGGGGTCCTCGGCCGACTTGTCGGCGTAGGACTCGTGCTCCGGCTGGCGGAAGACGGCGTTGTCGTCGAGCGTGACCTTGCCGTCGAGGGCCTTCACCTGGCCGTCGGCCGACAGGATCATCGGGTTGACCTCGACCAGCGTGGCGTCCTCGTCGACGAAGCAGCACCAGAGCTTCTCGATGAGCTCGGCGGCGCCGTCGAGCGCCTGCTGGGGAAGCCCGCCCGCGACCGCGATCTCGCGGGCCCGCTCGCGGTCGACGCCGGTCAGCGCCGAGACCGGCACCTTGGCGACCTTCTCCGGGGAGGTGTGGGCGACCTCCTCGATGTCCATGCCGCCCGCGGCGGAGCAGATGGCGAGGAAGGTACGGTTCGCGCGGTCGAGCAGGAAGGAGAAGTAATACTCCTCCGCGATCGCGCTGGCCTCCTCCACCAGCACCTTGTGGACCGTGTGGCCCTTGATGTCCATCCCGAGGATGGCCTTGGCCTTCTCGACCGCGTCCTGGGCGTCGTCGGCCACTTTCACGCCGCCGGCCTTGCCACGGCCACCGGTCTTGACCTGGGCCTTGACGACGACGCGGCCGGGCAGTTGTTCGGCCGCTGCCCGTGCTTCCTCCACGGTGTGGGCGACGATGCCGCGTGGCACCGGAATGCCGTAGTCAGCGAAGAGTTCCTTCGCCTGATGTTCGAACAGGTCCACGAGGGTCCGTCCTTGCTTGTCCGACTGATGTTCGACGGCCCGGGCCACCCCGTGCGTGCGTGCCGGGCGTTTCCGCCAGTGAAGCCTAGCCCCAAGCTTGACCTGCCCAGGTCATCGGGTCTCGGTTATCCCGTGATGTGACGGTGATCTTACTTTGCCACGATATCCGGCTATATCTGGAGAAAGGCAGCACCGCTATGAGGCGATGGATCGCCGGCGCGCTTGCCGTTTCCGCTCTGACCATCGGCACCCCGGCGTTCGCGCAGGTCAAGCCGATGGATCCGGTTGGAGCGCTCAGCAAGCAGTTCGTCGCCGGGCAGGGCGTGAAGCTCACCGAGAAGACCCGCACCTGGGTCGGGAAAGACGAGTACATCGGGGCCGTCAGGCAGGGCCTGATCGGGTTCGACGCCAAGGGCGTCACGGCCGTCGAGAACACCCGCACCCCCGTGCTCACCACCAAGCTCCGCAAGGAGATGGAGGAGTTCGCCGCGAAGAGCGAGGACGCGGCCGACTCGTTCGACCTCCTCACCGAACGGCTCTACCTGATCAGCAAGGGCGAGCGCCTCTACGTCAACGGAGGTGTGTTCTCGGATCTGCTACCCGAGGGCAAGAGCTGGGTCGGCATGCCGGGCCACCCTTACTCGGCCGCGCACGGCGACCAGCTCGTCAACGTGTTCGAGCCGGCGACGCTCAGGCACCTGCTGGCCACGGCCAAGAGCAGGCGGGGCGACCAGTATCGCGGCTCGACGACGTTCGCCGAGCTCTACAAGGTGTCACCCTCGTTCCGCGAGCAGGGCGGCGCGGCTCCTCGCGGCGCGGTCGGCCGGACGGTCGTGTCGTGGCGGATCACCCTCGACACGCGGAAGCTGGTCAAGCGGGTGGCCGTCTCGTGGACGATGCCCGTCACCAAGAAGATCTCACTGAGGGGCGAGACCGAGACCCGCTACAGCGACTGGGGCATTCCGGTGAACATCACCGCTCCCCCGGCGGACCAGGTCGCGGACATCAAGGAAGTGAGCGACAAGGCATTAGAACCCCCTACGCCGATCGACCGCGATTATGTCAGCGTCCCGCCTGACGACGATGGAAACACCGAGTAATTCAATTTCGGTCGCTTAAAGTCATGACACAGGGCCCGACGGTGATCGCCGGGCCCTTCTGCACAGAAAAACCACATACTCCCGCGCGATATTCCACACTTTGAGATATTGTCGTGATCTTGAGTTGCCAGGATCCCCTAGCGCCTAATTGTGAATCGAAGGGGATCCATATGAAGCGAATCATCACCGGCCTGGCCCTGGCGTCGGCCGCGACACTCATCACGGCCACACCCGCGCAGGCCGCGCCGAAGAACCCGGTCGCCGCGGTGAAGAAGCAGTTCGTGGCCGGACATGGGGTGAAGTTCGTCGACCGCACCACGGCCGTCGAGGGCGGCGTCCGCGGCATCCTCGTCCGCCGGACGGGAACGTACCAGTTCGGCAGGTCGGGCGTGACGGCCTCCGACATCACGGGCAAGTTCGCGTTCAAGGCCAGCGACTTCGGCGAGGCCGCCGACTCGGAGATGGCCAAGGCGCTGACCACGCCGGAGCGCGCGATCAAGGTGGGCAAGTCGACCTACCTCTCCGGCGGCCTGTGGGGCACCCTGCTCCCTGAGGGCACGACGTGGCTCAAGGTGCCCGGCACCACGTTCGGCGGCCTGACCGACGTGTACGGCCAGCCGCTGAACATCACCGAGCCCGCCACGCTCAAGACGCTCCTCAAGGGCGCCAAGCCCGCGCCGGGCGGCTACGCCGGCAAGATCACCGTGCGCGACCTGCGGGAGGTCTCCACGTCCTTCCGCGCCGCCCAGTGGCTCAGCAAGCCCAAGGGCAAGATGCTGAAGAGCGTCATCTCCTGGCGGATCACCCTGGACGGCAGGGGACTGCCCACGAGGCTCGTCTCCACCTTCCCGATGACCGCCCTGGCGGCCGACGCGCCCAAGGGCGCGAGCTTCAGCGTCGACACCCGCTTCACCGGGTGGGGCAGCAAGGTCTCGATCAAGGCTCCGTCCGCCGACGAGGTGTCGACCAACCTCGACGAGGGCGAGAAGCTCCCGACCGACCTGACCATCCCGCTGGGCTCCATCGCGCACTAGCCGTTCCACACCTCTCCCGCCGTCGGGCGGGAGAGGTTCCGGCGGACTCCCGCCGAATCGGAGTGACACCTTCCGCACTGCTCATCCGTCCCTTATGGAGCAAGCGTGTCGCAGAGGTGATCGGGGACGGACCATGGGCGAGGCGGTAGCCGAAGAGAGCGCGCTGGTCGCCGCGGCCCTCGCGGGCGACGAGGGCGCGTTCACCGGGCTGGTCGAGCGCCACCGGCGGGAAGTGCGGGTGCACTGCTACCGGATGCTCGGCTCCTTCGAGGAGTCCGAAGACCTGGCGCAGGAGACGTTCCTGCGGGCGTGGCGCGGACGCGAGACCTTCCAGGGCCGTTCCACCTTCCGCACCTGGCTCTATCGGATCGCGACGAACGCGTGCCTCGACTTCCTCGACCGGCACCCCCGCCGTCCGCGCCCCCGCGAGACGGACCAGGCACAGAGGTCGCAGCCGGGCCCGTCGCCGGCCGAGATCCAATGGCTGCAGCCGTATCCTGACCGGTGGCTGGAGCCGGCCGCGCCCGGCAGCGCGGAGCCGGACGCCGCCGTCGTGGGCAAGGAGACCATCGAGCTGGCCTTCCTCGCCGCCATCCAGCACCTGCCACCCCGGCAGCGGGCCGTGCTCATCCTGCGAGACGTCCTCGGCTGGTCCGCCAAGGAGACCGCCGCGCAGCTCGACGCCAGCGTCGACTCGGTCAAGAGCGCTCTGCAACGGGCGCGATCGACGCTGAGGACCCGCCTTCCGGAACGGCGGCTCGAATGGGGGCCGTCCACGGCTCCGACCGCGCAAGAGCGCGAACTGCTGCAACGCTTCATGGACGCCCACGAGCGAACCGACGCCGCCGCCCTCGCGGAGCTGCTGAGCGAGGACGTGCGCATGACGATGCCCCCGCTTGCGTACCGGTTCGCCGGACGCGACGCGGTCGAGGCCTTCGCCGCGCACGCCTTCGGGCCTGATTCGCCGCTCTACCAGGGGCGGTGGCGCAGCGTGCCCACCCGGGCCAACCGGCAGCCGGCGGTGGCGGGGTACATCCGGCTGCCTGGGGACTCCGGCTACCGGGCCCAGGTGCTCAACGTGCTGGAGATCGCGGACGGGAAGATCGCCGAGATCACCGTCTTCGAACCGCGTCTGCTGGCCGCGTTCGGCCTGCCGCCGGTGCTGCCCTCGGGCGGCGCCCCCTTTCGGTGGCCTCACCCGTCTCAACAGGGGTCGGCCTCGACGAGCGCGGTCGACCCATGATGAGGAGCGCACCCGATGACGATCGACGATCGCGAAGCTGTGATGACACTGCCGCAAGGCGATGTCCGGCTGCTGAACAGTGACGTGGCGCGGCGCCTGCTCGCCTCGACCGAGCTGGCGCGGCTGGCGTACGTGGCGGCGGACGGCACGCCGCGTGTGTTCCCAATGCTGTTCCACTGGACCGGCGACGAGGTCGTCATGTCCACGTTCGCGGGAGCGCGCAAGATCGCCGCGCTGCGGGCCAGGCCCGACGTCGCCATCACCATCGACGCCGCCTCGACGCCGCCGGAGGTGCTCCTCATCCGGGGCCGGGCGTCGGTCACCGATGTCGAGGGGATCGTGCCGGAGTACGCCCTGGCCCAGCACCGGTACGCCGGTCCGGAACAGGGCGCGGCCAATGTGGCGGCGGTGGACCATCCCGGGACCAGGATGGCCCGCATCGCCGTCCGCCCCGCCTGGGTCGGAGTGCTGGACTTCAAGACCCGCCTGCCCGGAGGCGTCGGCGTGGAGGACTTCGAGCGCCGGGGCCGATCGTGACCCGGCGCGTGCCGCACGCCGCCATGACGGGACGCCCTTAGACGGCGCCCCCGGGCCGGGAGTCGAGCAGCCCTAGGCGGGGGGCGTCAGCCGGGAGTCGCGCAGGTCCGCCCAGGCCAGTGAGTGCCTGATGCCCTCCTCCAGGGAGTGGCGGGCCCGCCAGCCGAGCAGCCGCTCGGCGAGCTCGCTCCGCGTGTAGGCCCCCACCACGTCGCCGGGCCGCGCTCCGGTCTCCACCACCTCGATCGGCCGGTCCACCACCCGGTTGAACGCCTCGGCCAGCTCCCGCACGGTGGTGCCGGACCCGGTCCCCAGGTTGATCACCGCCCCATCGGGGAACAGCCCGTCGAACCGCCGCAGCGCCGCCACATGGGCCGTGGCCAGGTCCCAGACGTGGATGTAGTCGCGGATGCCGGACCCGTCGCGGGTCGGGTAGCCGGTGCCGGTGATCTGGAACGGCACGCCCTCTTCGTACGCCTGGATCATCTTGCCCAGCGCATGGCTGGGCCGCCGCAATTGCAGACCGGTGCGCAACCGCGGATCGGCCCCGATGGGATTGAAATAGCGCAGGGACAGCACCTTGATCGGCCGCGTGGCCGAAATGTCGGTGAACATCCCCTCGCACATGGCCTTGGTGCGCGCGTACGGGCTCTGCGGGTCGAGCGGTGACGACTCGTCGACGGTGTGATCGTCACCCGCCCGGTAAATCGACGCCGAGGAGCTGAAAATCATCCGCTCGCATCCGTTGCGCAGCAGATGGTCCACGAATTCCAGGCTCTTGACCACGTTCGCGCGGTAATAGCGCACCGGATCGGCCACGGAATCGGGCACCACGATCAGCGCCGCGCAATGAACGACCGCCTCGATATCGGGATGTTCGGCGAACACCTTGTCCACCAGAGCCCCATCGCTTATGTCGCCCTCATAGAACACCCGCCCGGCGGCGAACTCCCGCCGCCCGGTCACGAGGTTGTCGAGGATCACCGGCTCGATCCCCGCGTCGAGGCACGCCGACGCGACCGTGCTCCCGATGAAACCCGCCCCACCAGAGATCAGCACCTTCATGCTCGCCCCCTCCTTCTCGCTCCGCGGACCCTCGCTCCGCAGCCCTTCGTACGGCCGGACCCGCACCCGCACTCCGCAGCCCCTCGTACGGCCCGACCCGCATTCCGCGAACCCGCGTACGGACGGCTCCTCGTGCGGCGGGATCCCGGACGACCGTGCCCGAAGATACGCCCGGGCGCGAAGCGGTTATCTGATTGTTACCATTTTCGGTCCTCGTAACGGGTGTTTCGTTTGTCTACGTATGTGACGCATCTTGCGAAGCACATAGCTCTGGAGTACAACCCTTGAAACCCCTCCCCCGCATGCTGGCCATGGCCGCCCTGCTCTCGATGGTGGCCTGCACGGCGGAAGGCACGCCCACGCCGGCCCCGCAAGCCGAGCCGGCTCGCGCCGTGAGCACCCCGGCGACGAGGACCCCGGAGGCCCAGGCCGCCGGAGCGATCCAGAAGGCCGCACAGAAGAAGATCAAGATCGGGATCGCCGACATCACCCCGATGGGCGAGAAGACGGAGAAGGTCGGCGTCGGCTTCCCGATCATCGTCACGTTCGACCGCGACCTCGGAAACATCAAGGACAAGGCGGCGGTCGAAGCCGTGCTGCAGGTCGAAGTCGACAAGCCGGTCGACGGAGCCTGGCGCTGGGTGTCCAACCGCAAGGTCATCTACCGGACCAAGACCTACTGGAAGCCGCACCAGAAGGTGCTCTTCACAGCCCGTCTGAGCGAGCTCCCGGGCAACGAGAGCGCCAAGGACGTCAGCAGGAGGTTCGCGGTCGGCACGGCCAACATCTCGCTGGTCGACACCCGCAGGCACGTCATGAAGGTCTACCGGGACGGCAGGCTGGCCAAGAAGATCCCGATCAGCGCCGGCAAGGGCGGCATGATGCGCAACGGCGTCGACGTCTACCTGACGACCAGCGGCGTGCACCTCACGATGGGCAAGAAGGCCGTGGAGACCATGACGTCCTCCTGGCTGGGCGTCACCGACCCCAAGGACCCGCGCTACTACAAGGAGGAGATCCCATGGGCTGTGCGCATCTCCGCCAGCGGTGAGTACGTCCACCAGAGCGCCGGCTACTACCACTTCCTCGGCCGCTCCAACCAGAGCCACGGCTGTGTCCGCGCCACCCCCGAGGGGGCCAAGTGGTTCTACACCATCGCCCAGCGCGGTGACGTGGTCAAGATCACAGGCACCAAGCGCAAGCTCGACTGGCGCAACGGCTGGAGCTACTGGCAGCTGAACTGGACCCAGTGGAAGAAGGGCAGCGCGCTGGCGACCGCCGCGCGCTGACGCGCGGACCGGAGGGCGCGACCGCCCTCCGGTCAGAGCTTCTCCAGCGGCGCGTAGGCGAGCAGCAGCGTCTTGTCGCCCCCGGTGCCGAAATCGATCTTGACCTTGGTCTTCTCGGCCACCCCGTCCACGGACACCACGGTCCCGAGGCCGAACGCGTCGTGGGACACCCTGTCTCCCGGCGCCAGCGCCGGGACCGTGCGCGCGCTCTTCTTGGGCGCCGCCCGGGGCGCCGGCTCGCGCCGGGTGGCCGCGCTCCACGCCGACTTCTCCGGATCGGTGCGCCAGTCGACCAGCTGCCCCGGCACCTCGGCCACGAACCGCGAGGCCGGGTTGAACGACGGCGAGCCCCACGAGCTCCGCACCGCCGCCCGGGTCAGGTAGAGGCGCTTCTGGGCCCTGGTGATGCCGACGTAGGCCAGCCGGCGCTCCTCCTCGAGCTCCCTGGGCTCGCCGAGGGATCGTACGTGAGGAAAGACACCGTCTTCCATCGCCGTCAGGAAGACGACCGGGAACTCCAGACCCTTGGCCGTGTGCAGGGTCATCAGCGTGACCACCCCCTGGCCGCCGTCGGCATCGGGGATCTGGTCGGCGTCGGCCACCAGCGACACCTGCTCCAGGAACTCGACCAGCGTGCCCTCGGGATTGGCCTCCTCGAACTCCGAGGCCACCGAGATGAGCTCGTTGAGGTTTTCCAGCCGCGACTCGTCCTGCGGGTCTTCGGACGCCTCCAGCTCGGCGCGGTAGCCGGTGGCGACCAGCACCTCCTCGGCCAGCGCCGACGGGGGCATGCCCTCGCCCTTGGCGATCAGCTCCTCGACCAGCGCGACGAACTCCTTGATCGCGTTGAGCGAGCGGGTCGCCATGCCCGGCGCCTCGTCGGCCCTGCGCAGACCGTCCCAGAACGGGATGCGCTCGCGGCTCGCGAACGCCTCGACCATCGCCTCGGCCCGGTCGCCGATGCCGCGCTTGGGCACGTTGAGGATGCGCCGCAGCGACACCACGTCGAGCGGGTTGGCCAGCACCCGGAGGTAGGCCAGCAGGTCCTTGACCTCCTTGCGCTCGTAGAAGCGCACGCCCCCGACCACCTTGTAGGGCAGGCCGGTGCGGATGAAGATCTCCTCGAACACCCGGGAGGCCGCGTTGGTGCGGTAGAAGACGGCCACGTCGCCCGCCTTGACGCCCTCCTCGTCGCTCAGCCGGTCGACCTCCTGCGCGACGAACATGGCCTCGTCGTGCTCGTTGTCGGCGACGTACCCGACGATCTTGGGGCCGTCACCCTGGTCGGACCAGAGGTTCTTCGGCTTGCGCGACTCGTTGCGGGAGATGACCGCGTTGGCGGCGGCCAGGATGTTCTGGGTGGAACGGTAGTTCTGCTCCAGCAGGATCGTGCGCGCGTCGGGGTAGTCGCGCTCGAACTCCAGGATGTTGCGGATCGTCGCGCCGCGGAAGGCGTAGATCGACTGGTCGGCGTCGCCGACCACGCACAGCTCCGACTGGTCGGCGCCCGAGCGCACCAGCTCGCCGTCGGAGGTGCGCAGCTCGGGACGGCCCACCAGCTCCCTGATCAGGATGTACTGGGCGTGGTTGGTGTCTTGGTACTCGTCCACCAGGACGTGCCGGAACCGCATCCGGTAGTGCTCGGCCACCTCGGGGAAGAGCTGGAACAACGTCACCGTGTTCATGATGATGTCGTCGAAGTCCATCGCGCCGGCCTCGGTGAGCTTGAGCTGGTAGCTCCTGTAGGCCTCGGCCAGGGTCCGCTCCAGGTGCGAGCCCGCCTTCTCCTTCGCGGTCTCGTAGTCGATCAGCTCGTTCTTGAAGTTGCTGACCTGGGCGGAGAAGGATCTGGGCGGATAGCGCTTGGGATCGAGGTCCATCTCCCGGCAGACCATCGCCATGAGCCGCTGCGAGTCGGCCTGGTCGTAGATGGAGAAGCTGGAGGGGAAGCCGAGCCGCTTGGCCTCGCGGCGCAGGATGCGCATGCAGGCGCTGTGGAAGGTCATCACCCACATGACCTTGGAACGCGGGCCGACCAGCCTGTCGATGCGCTCCTTCATCTCCCGGGCGGCCTTGTTGGTGAAGGTGATCGCCAGGATCTCGCCCGGGTGCACCTGTCGCTCGGCCAGCAGGTAGGCGATGCGGTGGGTGAGCACCCGCGTCTTTCCCGAGCCTGCCCCCGCCACGATCAGCAGCGGGCTGCCGTGATGGATCACGGCCTCGCGCTGTTGCGGGTTGAGGCCGTCGAGCAAGGGGTGGTCAACAGAGACATGGGTGGGCACCCACCTAGGTTAAGACTCCCCACCGACAATCGGCGCCTGGAATGCCCACTGCGGGAACCCGGTTGACTCCGGCATAACCTCAGAAAGGGAGACAATGCTGGCCGAAAGCGAGATCCACCGCGTACTGGTCGTGGCAGCGCATCCCGACGACGCCGATTTCGGGGCGGCGGGCACGATCGCGCTGCTCGGCGACAGAGGGGTCGAGGTGACCTACCTCATCGTCACGGACGGCGACGCGGGCGGTAACGAGCGCACTCTGGACAACTCAGGCATGGCCGAGCTGCGCAAAGCCGAGCAGACAGCGGCGGCCAAGATCGTGGGCGTCACGGACCTGCGCTTCCTCGGCTACTCCGACGGCACCGTGGTGCCCTCACTGGAGCTGCGGCGCGACATCTCCCGGGTCATCCGGCAGGTCCGGCCCGATCTGGTGATCACCCATCACCCCGACCGCAACTACCAGTTCGTCGGGCCCAGCCACCCCGACCACCGCGCGGTCGGCGGCTCCGCGCTGGACGCGGTCTACCCGGACGCCCGCAACCCCTACGCCTTCCCCGAACTGATCCGCGACGAGGGCCTGGAGGCGTGGAAGGTGCGCGAGGTCTGGCTGATGGGCGGCTCGACGCCCAACCACTGGGTGGACATCACCGCATCCGTCGACCGCAAGGTCGCCGCCCTCCAGTCGCACGTCAGCCAGGTGTCGCACATCGAGGGGTTCGCGGACTTCGTCAAGGCCCGTTTCGCCTCCTGGGCCGAACAAGCCGGTCTCGGCGAGGGCCGCTACGCGGAGGGCTTCCAGGTCGTCCCGACCGCCTGACCCGCGCGTCCCGAAACGCGGGCCGAACGCGGGCCGGAGCGAGGCCCAGCACCGCGGCCACGCGCAGAGCTCAGGCTTCATTCGGGCCCCATTCGGGCTTCATTCGGGCTTCATTCGGGCTTAAGGGCGCGGGGCCGAGCGGGGGCGCACCGCTCCGGTGGTGCGGCGCACGGCGGGGCACTTCCGCCGTGCGCCTACGGCCTACGGCACGGAGCCGGGCGGCACCACCCAGAGCGACGCCTGCCCGGTGACCTCGGAGATGATGTCGAAGTCACGGTCGTAGTGCAGGATCGTGGCCCCGTGCACCTCGGCACAGGCCGCGATCAGCAGGTCGGTGGGACCAACGCCTCTGTGCTGCGACTTGCGGGCCAGCAAGGCCTGCACGTCGAGTGATCGCGCCTGCACTTCGTCATCGATGGCCAGGTGGCGGAAATCCTCGCGGAGATGCCGGGCGTCGCACTCGTAACCAGCGGGGTCACGGGCGCTGAAGAGGACCTCGAGCCGCGTGACCGTGCAGATGGCCAGCATCTTGTCCAGCAGCAGCGGCTCCAGCGCCCGCCCCACGACGGGGTTGGGCATTCGTGCCAGAGCGCTCTTGTCGATCAGGTAGACCACGCCTGTGGTCACCACGCATGCTTCATGATCTCCGGATCCAGTAGATCGGTATTGTCCCGAGAGGTCCAGTACTCGAACGCTTCTCGCCTCTTTGCCCTTTCGGCGACCTCCGTCAAGGCGGCGTGGACTGTCTCCTTCATGCTCTTCGTCCCGAGCTCCACCTGGGCGACCTCCAAGAGCTCCTTGTCGATGTCGATGACTGTGCGCATGGAACACCACCTCCGTACCTCCAGCGTATATCACGGATAGCGATCTTGATATACGCACTCACCGTGTCCGGTCGCTCACGGAGAGGCGTGCAGGTGACCTTAGAGCACCGGAGCCGGGCGCTTCGGGCCGTTTCCGCGAAGCCCACGGCACCGGTGGAGGATCTTCATCCCGCGGGGGACGTCCCTTATCCGCGCTTCGCGGCGAGGCGGGCGAACAGGTAGCCCAGCGAGTTGGTCGACACGTGCAGCATCGACGGCGCCAGCAGCCCGGCACGGCGGCGGAGCTCGCAGAAGAACACGCCCGCCACCCCGGTCGACACCACGCTGCCCGCCACCACCCGGGCCGTGTCGAGGCGCCCCGGCGGCTCCCCGGCCGTCAGGGCGCCCAGCGCGGGGTTGGCGCGGGCCATGTCGATCGCGGGCAGGATGTGCCAGAGCCCGAACAACGCCGACGACACCGCGGTCGCCGTCACGGTGCCGTGGCCGCGGCGGAGCATCGCGTACAGGACGCCCCGGAAACCGACCTCCTCCAGCAGGACCGTGCCCACCGGCACCTGCAGCAGGGCCTCTTCGAGGGCGCGTCCCCGTGACAGCGCGAGCGCGCGGTCGTCGTGGAAGAGCGGCCGGGTGCGCGCCGTCGAGATCCCCGCCGTGTAGACGGCGACCACCCCCAGGGCGAGGGCACCACCGGTGAGGGCGCCGCGCCGGGGACGCTCGAACCCGAGGTCCTGCCACGACAGGCCGGACCCGCGCGCCATGGCCACCAGCGCGGCGGTCGCCACGGCGGAGGTGAGGGGGGCGAGCCGCGGCGCGAGCCGGTTGTTGAGCACGTTGGCGGCGGCGAGCACGGCCAGCGAGGGAAGCAGCACCCTTGCAGGCTATGACGCGGCCGGGCTGCGCCAGCCCGCCGGGAAGCGGGTGCGGCGCCGTTCCTGCGGGGTGAGACCGCCCCAGATGCCCTCGGACTCACCCGCCCTTAACGCGTAGGACCGGCACTCGTCGATGACCTTGCAGGTCGCGCAGATCGCTTTGGCGCGCTGCTCCTGCGCGGGAGAGGGCGCGAGTGGGAAGAAGAGCTCAGGATCGCTGGATCTGCAGGCGCCCCCGCGCAGCCAGCCGGTCTCCTCCAATGGCATGCGCCAACGCTACGACGCGGTCATGATCAGTCGCATCATCCTGTGGGTTGACCCGCGACTACATCCTGGGCAGTCGGCTCAGCAGGCCTCGACACCCTCGTTGTAGCCGAGGGCGAACGACCGCTGGCGCTGCTTGGCCGTGCCGTGGGCGGCCGGGTCGAGCCAGTCGTCGGTGGAGTCGCCCGCGGCCTCCAGGCTCAGCAGCAGCTCCCGCCCGTCGCCTTCGTCGACGTTCAGGGCTCCGGAGGCGACCAGTGACGCCAGGGTGGCGCCTCCGTAGCAGTCGGCCTGCAGCTCGGCCTGGATGTTGTGCCGGAAGTCGGCCCGCAACTGGGCCTGCACGGCGTGGCCCAGCTCGTGCGGGATGATCACGTAGACGGAGCCGTCGCCCATCTCCTTCCAGAGCCCCTCCATCCACTGGTGGTCGTAGGCGATGAAATGCCCCTTCCGGCAGTAGAACGCGTTCTTCGGGGCGGCCGCGTGCCCGGCGCAACTCGGCCCGGAATTCCCCGTGTACGGGATGAAATCCGTAATAGGCCGATAAGTCCAGCCAGACTTGGCGAACTGCTCCTTCCAGAACGCCTCGGTCAGTTCCCTGGCGTCCCGCATGTCGTCCTCGAACGAGTCGACCACTGGGACCTCCCTGGCGACAGGAGGCGTGGAACCACATGCGGAAAGCAGCAGAACCAGCAGCACAGTCAAGACGCGTGTCACACGCCTCACACTTCCCAGGTATGAACCGCCTCATTCCCATGCATACGCTCGATGTATTCCAAGGTCATCAGGCGTAGCGCCTCGTGCCGGTCGCCACCGATCGCCCGTACCTTGTCCACCTGCCAGGTGGCGCCGGTGCGGCCGGTCAGGCAGCGCCCCTCGATGACGCCGAGCAACCGGTCGGCGACCGCCCCGTCCACGTCCCACTGGGCGAGCCCCTCGCGGGCCATCGGCAGCAGGCGGCGCAGGATCAGCTCGGCGGCGGGCACCTCGCCCACCCCCGGCCAGTAAAGGCGGGAGTCAAGGCCGTACCGGGCGGCGGTGGCCAGGTTCTCCTCGGCGGCGGCGAACGACATCCGGCTCCAGATCGGCCGCTCGGCGTACGGCAGCACGCGCATCAGCCCGTAGTAGAAGGCGGCGTTGGCCGCGATGTCGACCACGGTCGGGCCCGCGGGCAGCACCCGGTTCTCCACGCGCAGGTGCGGGGCGCCGTCGGCCACCGCGTACACCGGCCGGTTCCAGCGGTAGATCGTGCCGTTGTGCAGGGTGAGCTCGTGCAGTTGCGGAATGCGGCCGTGGTCCAGGACGTCCTGGGGATCCTCGTTCTCGCAGAGCGGCAGCAGCGCCGGGAAGTAGCGGACGTTCTCCTCGAACAGGTCGAAGACGCTGGTGATCCAGCGCTCGCCGAACCAGACCCGCGGGCGCACCCCCTGGGCCTTCAGCTCGTCCGGCCGGGTGTCCGTGGCCTGCTCGCACAGCGCGATCCTGGTCTCGCGGTGCAGTTCCTTGCCGAACAGGTAGGGAGAGTTGGCCGCGACCGCCACCTGCGGCCCGGCGATGGCCTGGGCGGCGTTCCAGTGGGCGGCGAACGTCTCGGGGCTGACCTGCAGGTGCAGCTGGACACTCGTGCAGGCGGCCTCGGGCGCGAGGCTGTCGGCGTGCGTGTCGAGCCGCTCGACCCCTTCGATCGCGAGGTGCAGGTCCTCTCCGCGGGCGGCGAAGATCTGCTCGTTGAGCAGCCGGTAACGCGGGTTGGACGACAGCGTTCCCTCGCCGATGTCCTCCTCGCGCAGCGTGGGCAGGATGCCGATCAGGACCAGGTGGCCACCCTCGGAGCGGGCCCGCACCTCGGCGTGGTTGAGCCGGGCGCGGACGTCGTTCTCCAGCCGGAGCGCGCCGTCACCGCGCAGGTCCTGGGGCCGGACGTTGATCTCGAGGTTGAACTGGCCCAGCTCCGTGGCCCAGTCGGGCCGTGCGATCGCGGCGAGCACCTCGGTGTTGCGCATGTTGGCCTCGCCGGCCGCGTCCACGATGTTGAGCTCGATCTCGAGCCCGGCGAGCGGGCGGTCGAGTTCGAAGCGGGACTCGCGGAGCATCCGTGCGAAGACGTCGAGACACAACCGCACCTTTTCCCGGTAGTTGCGGCGGTCATCCCGGCTGAAGACGACGGCTGGTACGTCCCTCCCCATATCTTGAAATGTCGCACGTCAGGCCCGCCGAAGCCAGCCCGCCACCACGTTCACCCACCGTCGGCCGGTCACGCCGACCAAGACGGCGGATCGCGCCGACCAAGACGGCCGGTCACCCGGCCGGAGAGCTAGACCAGACGGCGCGCCGTCGCCCAGCGGGACAGCTCGTGGCGGTTGGACAGCTGGAGCTTGCGCAGCACCGAGGACACATGGGTCTCGACCGTCTTGACCGAGATGAACAGCTCCTTGGCGATCTCCTTGTACGCGTAGCCACGGGCGATCAGCCTGAGCACCTCGCGCTCGCGCTGCGTCAGCGAGTCGAGCTCCGGGTCGATCGAGGGCGCCTCGGACGAGGCGAACGCGTCGAGCACGAACCCGGCCAGCCGCGGCGAGAAGACCGCGTCGCCGTCGGCCACCCGGCGGATCGCATCGGTCAGCTCCTTGCCGCTGATGTTCTTGGTGACGTAGCCGCGGGCGCCGCCCCTGATCACGCCGATCACGTCCTCGGCCGCGTCGGAGACCGACAGCGCGAGGAACCGCACCTGCGAGCCGGCGCCGAGGACCTTGCGCAGCACCTCCTGGCCACCGCCGCCCGGCATGTGCACGTCGAGCAGGACCACGTCGGGCTCCAGCTCGGCGATCGCCTTGATCGCCGTGTCGACGTCCTCGGCCTCCCCCACGACCTGGATCGAGTCGCCCAGCTCGGCCCGCACACCCGAACGGAACAACCGGTGATCGTCGACGATCAGCACCCGTGTCATGGCTTCTCCACCTTCATCGTCAACATCACTTCCGTGCCCTCACCCGGCTCGGTGCGCACCCTGGCCGTGCCGCCGTGACGTTCCATTCTCCCGATGATGGACTCCCTGATCCCCATCCGGTCGAGCGGCACCGCGTCGAGGTCGAACCCCTTGCCACGATCCTTCACGAAAATCGTGACCACTTCACCCTCCACTTCCGCATATACGGAAATAGACGGACTCTCAGAGTATTTGGCCGCGTTGACCATCGCCTGCCTGGACGCCTTCAGCATCGCGGCGAGCTTGCCGGCGGAGTCGAGCTCGACGTCTCCCACGCAGACCACCTCGATGGCCACGCCGTGCGCGTCCTCCTCCTCGGCGGCGATCCGGCGGACCGCGGCCGCCACGGTGGCGTCCGCGTCCTGGGCCGGCTGGTAGAGCCAGTTGCGCAGCTCGCGCTCCTGCGCGCGGGCCAGGCGGGTGACCTCGCGCGAGTCCTGGGCGACGCGCTGGATCAGCGTGAGCGTGTGGAGCACCGAGTCGTGCACCATCGCGGCGACCTCGGCCCGCTCCTCCTGCCGGATGCGCTCGCGGCGCTCCAGCTGGAGCTCCTTCCACAGGCCCGCGAGCCAGGGCGCGGCGATGACCGCGAGCCCGCCGACCACCACCACGGTGAACAGCAGGCCGGGCCGGGCCTGCGCCAGCTCGCCCTGCGCCGCCAGGAAGCCGGCCGCGCCGATGACGACCAGCGACACACCGAGCAGCGTCCGGACCCGGTTCTTCCTGATGCTCAGGGTGGCGCCGCTGACCCAGTTGCGGCGTTGCACCGGATCGGCCTGCTGCCACAGGATGAGCGCGCCGATGCCGCCCACCGCGAACGGCAGCATGCCGATGCCCCCCTTGGAGGCCCCGGTCAGCCACCCGAACGCCAGCAGCGCCATCCCGATCGCGCTGAACGCGGCCAGCTGGCTCCAATCACGCGCGGGCGCCTGCCCCTCGTGCGGCTCGCGCGGCACGATCATCCAGAGCACCGCGTACGCCACGAAGCCGACCCCGTCGACCACGCTCAGCAGTACGAACATCAGCCTGATCACGACCGGGTCGAGCTTCAGCTGGCTCGCCAGCCCCTGCGCCACGCCGCCGACGAGGCGGCCCTCCATGGGCCGCGTCATCCGGCGGTAGGGCGCTCCGCCGCCGGGCTCGGCAAGTGTCTTCTGGTCAGCCATAACGCCACCATCGTCACATGCCGCCAGCGATTCGGACATCAGGGAACAACCCCCAGGGTCAGGTCAGGGGTCTCCCCGATGCGCAGAACCGGCGGGTGGGGCCACGATGGTGCCATGACAGAAGCACCGGCGAAGGAACCGGCCGCACCCTCCCGGGTCCTGCGGCGCAGCAGCGAGGGCCGCTTCCTGATGGGCGTCTGCGCCGGGCTGGGCCGGTACACCGGCATCGACCCCGTGGTGTTCCGCGCGGGGTTCGCGGTGCTGCTGTTCGGCTCGGGCGTCGGCCTGTTCCTGTACATCGGGGCGTTCCTGCTGATGAAGGAGCCGAACGGCCGGCCCGGGTACATCGAGCAGTGGACCCACCGCGACTTCGACGCCGACACCGTGATGGCGCTGCTGACGGCGGTGCTCGCGTTCGGGCTGGCGATCAACCTGGCCACGGTCTGGCTCGGCACCGGCACCCTGGTGGTCGCCCTGCTGCTGGTCGTCGCGCTGCTCGCCGCGCATTCCAAGGGCGTCGATCTGCTCGGCCTCGTCCGCTCGATGCCCGAGCGGCTCAACCGCCCCCAGGCCGCCGAGACCTACGCGCCCCCTCCCGTGGCCCCCTTCGCGGACTTCCCCGGGATGTCCCCGTACGGCGAGCCTCCAATGGAGGCGGCCCACGGATTCCCGGGCACCGGCACCACATCGCGCCGCCCGGACGCCGCCGGGGCCCGCCGCCCGGACGCGACGCCGGCCGCCGAGGCCCCACCGGCTCCGGGCCTCACCGTGCCCCACCACGCGGTCCGCCCCACGCCCACGCCCGCATCCGCATCCGCATCCGCATCCGCGAGCATCCCGTCGCGCGAAAAGGTCAGCGAAAAGGTCGCTGAAGACATCCCGGCAACCGGCCTCCTAGACGCGTCACCCTACGACGCCGCACCGGCCGGCCTCCCGCACGCGGGCGCCATCGCCGACGACCTCCCACGGGGCGGGGAGTACACCTCGTACGGCGCGCCGTTCGCGCCGCGCGGCCCGTTCCAGCCGCTCGACCCGAGCAGGCGCGCCGGCTACTCGCCCTACGACCCGGCCCTGTACGGCAGGCCGGTGGCGGCGCCGCGGCGGCCGAGGCCCCGGTCGTTCATCGGCCCCATCACCGTGTTGCTCGCCATCGTCATTGGAGGGATCGTCGTGGCGGTCCAAGCCGGGTCGGGTCCCGGAGTGAACCCGATCATCGTAGGCGGCACCGTCCTCGTCACGATCGGGGCGGGCCTGCTGATCGCGGCCTGGTGGGGCCGGGGCGCCGGTCTGGTGGCCACGGGCGCGGCCGTGGCGCTCATGGTGGCCATGGGCCTGATGCTCGGGGGGGTGCCCAGGAAGGTCGGCGACTCGGTGTGGAATCCGGTCACGGCAGCCGAGGCGAGCAGGGTGTACGAGGTGGGGGTGGGTGACGGCCGGCTCGACCTGTCGGAGCTCAAGCTGACCCCGGGCACGACGCTGGCGTTCAACGCCTCGGTCTCGATCGGGGAGCTGACCGTGATCGTGCCGCCGACGGTCAGGGTGGAGGTGCACGCCACCAACAAGGTGGGCGACATCCAGGTCGACCAGTCGCTGAAGGGCGGCGTGGACATCACGTTCGACACGGTGCTGGAGCCGGAGACCCCGCCCGAGGGGAAGGTGTCGACGATCGTGCTCAACCTGAAGGGCGGCGTCGGCGACATGGAGGTGCGTCGTGCCGCGTGACGTCGACCGGCCGAGCCGCCTGCACAGGACCGACTGGATGGCCCTGCTCAGTGGATCTCTCTTCGTCGTGCTGGGCATCCTGATCATCACCCGTGCGATCACGGATCCGCTGGTCCTGGTCTCGCTCCTGGTCGTCGGGCTGGGTTTCGCGGGCCTCGTGGCCATCGTCGCGAGGGTGATCCGCGGTAAATAACCCTTGACCGGGAAAAACACCGGCGTACGTTGGCATTTATCCGCCATTCCCCCTGCTCCTGAGGGAGGACGTATGCCCCGGATCACCGTCACCGTTGACGGAGTCGAATACGAGGAGGAAGTCGAGCCGCGCCTCCTCCTCGTCCACCTGCTACGAGAACGGCTGGGCAAGACCGGCACTCCTGTCGGCTGCGACACCAGTAACTGCGGCGCCTGCACCGTGATGCTCGACGGCAAGAGTGTGAAGAGTTGCTCCGTGCTGGCCGTCCAGGCCGACGGCTGCGACATCGTCACGATCGAAGGGCTCGGCTCGGCCGGGTCCATGCACCCGATGCAGCGGGCCTTCCACGAGGAACACGCCCTGCAGTGCGGCTACTGCACACCCGGCATGGTCATGGCCGCGATCGACCTGCTCAGGGATACACCGGACCCGTCGGAGGAGGCCATCAGGGAAGGTCTCGAAGGCAACCTCTGCCGGTGCACCGGCTACTGCAACATCGTCCGCGCGGTACGGCGCGGCGCCCAGGAAATGGGACAGGCGGTGAAGTCGTCATGACCGAGCTGGACCCCGGCCTGGTTGGCGAGCAGATCGCCGAGAGCGGCCAGATCTCCGGCCGGGGCGACACCGGCAGGGAGATCGGCCGGGCCCGGCGCCGCAAGGAGGACTCCCGGCTGCTGACCGGGCGCACCCGCTGGACCGACAACCTGAGCCAGCCGGGAATGCTGCACGTCATGTTCCTGCGCAGCCCGATGGCGCACGCCAGGATCACCCGGGTGGACGTGTCGGCCGCGCGCGGTCTGCCCGGGGTGTTCGCCGCGTTCAGCGGCCAGGACTTCGCCGACGAGCAGGGCAGCCTGCCGTGCGCCTGGCCGGTGAGCGAGGACATCGTGATCCCGGACCATCCGCCGATGGCCGTGTCGGAGGTGCGCTACGTGGGCGAGGCGGTGGCCTGCGTCGTCGCCACGGACCGCTATCGGGCGGCCGACGCGCTGGAGGCCATCGAGGTCGACTACGAGCCGCTGCCGGCCGTCATGGACATGAACGAGGCGCTGACCGAGGGCAGCCCGAAGGTGCACGAAGCCGGCAACCAGGCGTTCACGGCCAAGATCACCTCGGGCGACATCGAGGCGGCGTTCAGGGACGCGCCGGTCCTCATCGACCGGACCTACATCCAGCAGCGGCTCATCCCGAGCGCGATGGAGCCCCGCGGGGTGCTCGCGAGCACCGACGGCGACAGCTTCACGCTGTGGACCTCCACCCAGATCCCGCACGTGCTGCGGGTCATGCTGGCCGTGACGACCGGCATCCCCGAACACAAGATCCGCGTGGTCGCGCCCGACGTGGGCGGCGGGTTCGGCTCGAAGCTGCAGGTCACCGCGGAAGAGGTGCTGTGCCTGCTGCTCGCCCGCAGGCTCGGCAAACCGGTCAAGTGGACCGAGTCCCGCTCCGAGGGCAACCTGACCGTGCACCACGGCCGCGACCAGATCCAGCACATCAGGCTGGCCGCGGAGGCCGACGGGCGCATCCGCGGGCTCCAGGTGGACCTGCTGGCCGACATGGGCGCCTACCTCATGCTGGTCACACCGGGCGTCCCGATGCTGGGCGCGGCCCTGTACAACGCCATCTACAAGATGGACGCGTACGAGTTCGGCTGCACGGGTGTGTTCACCACCAAGATGCCGACCGACGCCTACCGCGGCGCCGGGCGTCCCGAGGCGACGTACGCCATCGAGCGCGTCATGGACGAGCTAGCCGCCGAGCTGGCCCTGGACCCGGTGGAGGTGCGCCGGCGCAACTGGATCAGGCACGAGGAGTTCCCGTACACGACCATCGCCGGCCTGACGTACGACTCGGGCAACTACGAGGCGGCGACCGACCGGGCGATGGCGCTGTTCGGCTACGACAAGCTGCGGGCCGAACAGGCGGACCGGCGCGACAGGGGTGACCCCGTTCAGCTCGGCATCGGCGTCAGCACCTACACCGAGATGTGCGGGCTGGCCCCGTCCAGGATGCTCGGCGAGGCCAACTACGGCGCCGGCGGCTGGGAGCACGGCTCGATCCGCATGCTGCCCACGGGCAAGGTCGAGGTCATCACCGGCACCTCCCCGCACGGCCAGGGACACGTGACGGCGTGGAGCCAGATCGTGGCCGACACGCTGGGCGTGCCGTTCGAGGACGTCACGGTGCTGCACGGCGACACGGCGGTCTCGCACAAGGGCATGGACACCTACGGCTCGCGCTCCCTGGTCGTCGGCGGCGTCGCCGTGCTCCAGGCGTGCGAGAAGGTCAAGGCCAAGGCCCGCAAGCTGGCCGCGCACGTGCTGGAGTGCGCTCCGGACGACCTGGAGTTCGCCGACGGCGCGTTCAAGGTGCGGGGCACCGACTCCCAGAAGACGATCCAGGAGCTGGCGTTCGCCGCGTTCACGGCGCACAGCCTGCCCGAGGGCGTGGAGGCCGGGCTCGACTCCGACTCCACGTTCGACCCGGACAACTACTCCTTCCCGCACGGCACCCACCTGTGCGCGGTGGAGGTGGACACCGAGACGGGCATGTCACGGATCCGCTCCTACGTGGCCGTCGACGACGTGGGCAAGGTGATCAACCCGCTGATCGTCGAGGGCCAGGTGCACGGCGGCATCGCGCAGGGCATCGCGCAGGCCCTGTACGAGGAGGCCGTCTACGACGCGGAGGGCAACCTGCTCACCACGACGATGGCCGACTACCTGCTGCCGTCGGCGGCCGACCTGCCCACCTTCATGACCGACAGGACCGAGACGCCGGCCACCAGCAACCCGCTGGGCGTCAAGGGGGTCGGCGAGGCGGGCACGATCGCCTCCACTCCGGCCGTCGTCAACGCCATCGTGGACGCCCTGCGCCCGCGCGGGATCCACGACGTCCAGATGCCGTGCACTCCCGAGCGCGTCTGGCGGGCCCTGGAAGGAGTTCGGCGATGATCCCTGCCAAGTTCGACTACGTCCGTCCCGGCTCGCTCGACGAGGCCTGCCAGGCGCTCTCCTCGGACGAGGACGCCAAGGTGCTCGCGGGCGGGCAGTCGCTGCTGCCGCTGCTGCGGCTGCGGCTGGCCTACCCGTCGAAGCTGGTGGACCTCGGCCGGTTGCCCGAGCTGACGGGCGTGCACGACCGCGGCGACCACGTCTTCATCGGCGCGATGACCACGCACGACGAGGTGATGCGTTCCAGCCTGGTCAACACGGCCTGCCCGCTGGTGGCACTGACCACCGCCACGGTGGCCGACCCGGCGGTCCGGCACCGCGGCACGTTCGGCGGCTCGCTGGCCCACGCGGATCCGGCGGGTGACCTGCCCGCCGTGGTCCTGGCGCTGGACGGCGTCTTCGTGGTCCGGTCGGCGGAGGGCGAGCGGGAGATCCCCGCCGCCGAGTTCTTCGTCGACTACCTGGAGTCCGCGCTCCGTCCGGGAGAGATCCTGCTCGGGGTGCGGATCCCCAAGCTGGGCGACGGCTGGGGCTACCACTACGAGAAGTTCCACCGGACCGCGCAGGCGTGGGCCATCGTCGGGGTGGCCGTGGCCGTCCGGCGCTCCAACGGCGCGATCCAGGAGGCCAGGATCGGGCTGACCAACATGGCGCCGACGCCCGTGCGGGCCCGCGCGGTGGAGGCCGCGCTGCAGGGCGTGGAGCTGGGCGACCAGGTCCGCCAGGCGTGCGAGCAGGCGGCGGCGGACACCTCGCCGTCGGCAGACCTGCACGCCCAGCCCGACTACCGCAGGCACCTGGCCAGGGTGCTGACCGATCGCGCGATCCGCACCGCCGCCGGTTCTCCCTGACCCCGGCATAAGGGGGCGCCCCCTTCCGGGGCGCCCCCTTATCGACGTAATGTCGCAATATCGGGAAAAGGAGCGGATCGATGGCGATGCGGTTCGAGCACGAGTTCACTGTTCCGGTACCGATCGAGCAGGCGTGGGCGGTGCTGCTCGACGTGGAGCGGGTCGCGCCGTGCCTGCCGGGGGCCTCGCTCGACACCGTCGAGGGCGACGAGTTCACCGGCCGGATGAAGGTCAAGGTGGGGCCGATCACCGTGACCTATCGCGGCTCGGCCAGGTTCGAGGACGTGGACAAGGACGCTCACACGCTCACGATCCAGGCGTCGGGCAAGGAGGCCCGCGGCGCCGGCACGGCCGCGGCCACCGTCAAGGCGACGCTGAGCCCGGCCGACGGGTCGACCGCCGTCGTGGTGGAGACGTCGTTCAACGTGACCGGCCGTCCGGCGCAGTTCGGCCGCGGCGTGATGACCGAGGTGGGCGGCAAGCTGATCGACAGGTTCGCGGCCGACCTCGCCGACCTGCTGGCCGAGCCGGCGCACGAGCCGCCCGCCGCGCGGGAGGAGGCGCGGCCGGAGCCGCGAGCGGAGGCGGAGGAGCGGCACCTCACCGCGGTGCCCTCGCCCCCCGACCAGGACGTGCGGCCCTCGGGCACGTTGCGCACCTCGCGCACGGCCGACGAGGAGGCGCTGGACCTCCTGGAGATAGCCGGCGCCCCCCTGCTCAAGCGGCTCGCGCCGATCGCCGGAGCGATCGCCGCGCTGCTGCTCATCGGCTGGCTGATCAGACGACTCATGCGCTAATTCCAGCAAAAACACCATCAAGTCCGGACACATCTCCCGAACTGGGGGAATGCCTCTTTCCACGTGTCTGACTCGGGGGTGTTGGCATGCCGGACTGCACTGTCGTCGTGATCACGTACAACGATGCCGCGCGGCTGCCCAGGGCGGTGCGCTCCGTGCTCCGGCAGTCCCTGCACGACCTCGAGGTCGTCATCGCCGACGACTCCTCCACCGACGAGACCCCGCGGGTGGCCGAGGAGCTCATGCGCGCCGACCCGCGCGTGCGCTACCTGCGCCGGCACGCGAACAGCGGCGGCTGCGGCGCCCCCAGGAACGACGGCCTCGACGCCGCCGCCGCGCCTTACATCATGTTCCTCGACAGCGACGACGAGCTGCCCCGGCACGCCTGCAAAAGCCTGCTGACCGAGATCGAGCGGACCGGCGCCGACTTCGTGTCCGGGCAGATCTCCCGCCTGTACGAGTGGAACGGGCGGATGGAGCGCTACTACCCGTCGCTGTTCGCCAGGCGCAGGGTGGTGGAAGGCATCCGCGCGGAGCCGGAGCTGTTCCTCGACTCCTTCACCACCAACAAGCTCTACAGTGTCCGTTTCCTGCGCGACAGGATGCTGCGCTTCCCCGAGGACATCCTCTACGAGGACCACGTCTTCTCCACCGAGCTGTACGCCTCGTCCCACCGGTTCGCGATCGTGCCGTGGGTGGTCTACCACTGGCGCCGCGCGCGCGACCGCTCGTCCATCTCGCTCAGCATCAAGGAGATGGAGAACGTGCGGCACCGGGTCGTCGCCGCCAGGCGGAGCGACGACGTGCTGCGCCGCTACGGCGCGGGCGACCTGCTGCCCGCCCGGCAGGAGCGCTTCCTGCGCCAGGACCTGCGCGTCTACCTCAACCCGCTGCCGACCCGGGACCGGGTGTGGGTCAAGGAGTTCGCCGCGGTCGTCCGCCCGTACCTGGCGGAGATCCCCGCCGAGGTGCTGCACCGGGTCGACCCGATGACCAGGGTCTGCTGCCACCTCATCCTCGACGACCGGATCGACGACCTCAGGATCGCCGCGAGCTCGCTGGCCGGTTCCAAGGCGCCGCCCCGGGCCGCCGTGCGCAGCGAGGGTCGCACCTACTGGGGCACCACGGTCGCGGCCGGCATGGACATCACCGGGCTGCGACTGGCCGAGCTGCCCTTCAGCGCCAGCCGGCTGCGGCACGAGGTGACCGAGATCACCGCCGACGGCGACCGGGTCCGGATGACCGTGCACACCTACGACCCGTTCGGCGCGCTGCCCGCCGGCTGGAAGGCGTTCCTGCGGGCCGGCCGGGTGAAGATCCCCATCGAGCCCCGGCCGGCCGGTGAGGGCGGTTACGTCAGCGAGATCACCTTCACCCCCCGGGCGTCCTGCGAGCCGCGCATCGGCTTCACCCGCCTGTCCGACGGCCACACCACGACCGACCGGCTGATGGTCGACCCCGGCCTGCGGCCGATCGAGCTGCCGGGCGCCAATGTGAGGACCGACGGCTACGCGGCCTACCTGCGCGTGCGCTCCCGCTCCCACGTGCGCCCGCTGCTGGGCCGGATCAAGCGCGCCCTGCTGAGAAGGCTCAGCACCCCCGGCAACAAGCTGCGCTGCTACAAGGCCCTGATCAGGCTGCTGCCGCCACGCCGGAACCTGGCCCTGTTCGAGTCGGACGTCGGCAAGGGCTGCACCGGCAGCCCGCGCGCCGTCTACGAGGAGGTGAGGCGGCGCGGGCTGCCGATCGAGGTGGTCTGGTCGGTGGCCGGGGACCGCCGCGCCTTCCCCGCCGCCGCGCGCCTGGTGCGCCGCAGCAGCTGGCGCTACGTCTGGACGATGGCCCGCGCGGGCATCTGGGTGGACAGCCACGGCTTCCCGCTCGACTACCCGAAGCCCCGCCGCACCCGCTACCTGCAGACCTGGCACGGCCAGGGCATCAAGACGATCGGCTTCGACGCGCCGGACCTGCGCGCGGACTTCGACCAGCCGCGCGCCCGGTGGCGCGCCGCCGTCGCCCGCTGGGACGCCCTGGTCTCGCCCAGCGAGGAGTTCTCGCGCCGCTTCCCGGCCTCCAACGGCTACACGGGCCCGGTCTACAGGTACGGGACGCCGCGCTGCGACGCCCTGGTCCGGGGGACGTCCCGGTACGACGTGCGGGAGCGACTGGAGATCCCCGACGGACGCAAGGTGCTCCTCTACGCGCCCACCTACCGCGACCGGGCGAAGGGCAGCGGCGTGTCGGTGCGGGCGGACCTGGAGCTCATGGCCGAGGAGCTGGCCGGCGAGTGGGTGGTCGTCCTGCGGACCCACCCGGTGGAGAAGTACGAGGTGCCGTCGCACCTGCGATACTTCGCCCGGCCCGCCGGGTCGTACCCCGAGATCAACGACCTGATGCTGGCCTCCGACGCGCTGCTGACCGACTACTCGTCGGTGATGTGCGACTACGCGCTGACCGGCAAGCCGATGCTGTTCTACATCGACGACTGGGACGACTACCGGCGGTCCGAGCGGGGCGTCTACCACGACCTGCCGGCCATCGCCCCGGGACCGTGCGTGACCACGACCCGGGAGCTGATCGATCGGATCCGCGACCTGCCCGCGGCGCACGCCTCCTGCGCCGACCGGTACGCCGCCTTCCGGGAGCTGTGGTGCGCCGACGAGCGGGGCGACGCGGCGGCCAGGATCGTGGACGACTTCTTCGAGGCGAGGTTCATCAAGGAGAGGTTCATCAAGGAGAGGAGGGTGTCGTGAGCGTGGTCTTCGCCTGCCTGGACGCCGACACGCTGGGCGGCATCCAGCAGGTGACGCACACCCTGGCGCAGGGCCTGGCCGGGCGCGGACACGACGTGCACGTGATCGGCCTGCACCGGGCCCGTTCGCCGTTCCGCTACGTCGACGAGCCGCTCTACCGTCAGCACGTGATCAGCCACACTCCGATGGACTCGCGGAGCCGGCCGGCGCGCTGGGCGGCCGACCGGCGCCTGGCCAGGCTGCTCGGCACGATGCGTCCCGGATTCGCGGTCATGACCTCACCCGGGATGGTGACCAGGATGGCCGGCGCGGTGCCCGCCTGGCTGCGGCCGATCGGCCAGTATCACGGCTCCTACGAGCACGCCCGCGACTGCTGGCACCTCGGCTCGATCCGTACCCGCTACGCCGAGCTCGACCAGGCGGTCTTCCTGAGCCGTGACGACGCGTGGATGTTCGCCGAGCACGCGCTGCTGCCCAACGCCTGGTCGGTGCCGAACCCGCTGGGCGCCTGGCCGGAGGAGGTGTCGGCGCTGGAGACGCCCCGGGTGCTGGGCGTCGGGCGGCTGGAGGGCGTCAAGCGGTTCGACCGGCTGATCAGCGCGTTCGCCCGGTCGGGCGCCCCGCCGGGGTGGGAGCTGCACCTGATCGGCGACGGCGGCGAGCTGGACCGGCTGCGCGCCCACGCGGCCCAGGAGGGCGTCGGGGAGCGGGTGGTCTTCAGAGGCCGCGTGCCCGCGGCCGAGATGCCGCGCGAATACCTGGACGCCTCGATCCTGGCGGTGACCAGCGAGCACGAGGGGTTGCCCGTCGTGCTGCTGGAGTCGGCCGCGCACGGTGTGCCCGCGGTGGCCTTCGACGTGTCGGGCGGGGTCCGCTCGGCGGGCCCCGTGCTCGTCCCGCCCGGCGATGTGGACGCCTTCGGCCAGGAACTGGCCACGCTCATGGACTCCGCGCAGGAGCGGCGGCGGCTGGGCGCCACCGCCCGTGCCACGGCCGAGGCGTTCCGCCTCGACCACGTCCTGGACGGATGGGAGTCCCTGTTCGCTCACATCGAGCGCTGAGCCCTACAGCGTCCGGTCTGCCAGCTCGGGCGACTCGATCCGCTGGCGCGGCACGCCGGCGATCGCCCGCTGGCCGGAGGTGAGCAGCGCGGCCACCGGGCTGGGCTCGCGCAGCCGGTTGATGCGGTCGCGCATGCCCTTGCGCAGGCGGCTGGCGCGGCGCTTCTGCATGGTCTTCTGGCAGGCCGCCAGGTGCGCCTTGGCCGCCGGCGCGGCGCCGGTCAGCTCGTAGCCCTGACTCTTCAGCCGGTCACCGAGAACGTCCTCGCACAGCGCGATCTCCCACGCCTCGAGGCGCGAGGCCCAGCTGCCCACCCGGGCGCGGGTCACGTCGCCGTGGGTGTTGCTGTGCCAGACCTTGTGCACGGGCACGGCCACGCTGGCCGCCTCGCGCGGCGAGATCATCGACTCGTCGAAGTCCTCCTCCAGGAAGACGCAGAGCTTCTTCAGCTCGGTCGACGGGTCGTCGGTGAGGTCCTCGTAGCGCAGTTCGTAGTAGTTGTCGGCGTTCATCGTCCGGCGCAGCTTGACCCCCGCGTCCATGGCCTCGGCCCAGGTGGAGACCGCGTGGAAGGAGTTGTGCGTGAACCAGGGCATCTCCTTCAGCGAGGCCACGCAGTCGCGGCCGTCCCTGATCAGGTGGATGAACTGGGCGTCGGGGAAGAGCCTGAGCAGCATGTCGACCTGCTTGACGTAGCTGGGCCGCTTGTCGCCCCAGCGGGGCTTGTCGAAGCGGTCGGCGTACATCCGGAAGGTCGTCCCGATCACCGAGCCGAGCGAGCCGGGGCCCTCGACGGCCTCCCGGATGAACTCGTCCTTGTCGATCTTGAGCTCGTGGAACTTGGTGGTCCGGTCGCCCGCGATCCACTCGGCGAGGGCCTGGCGGCGCTGCGCGAGGCGCATGTCGCCGAACATCCGGCGGCGGTAGTAGGCCGGTACGAGGTACCGGGTCTCCGGTGGCACCGCGATCCTCGGGTGCGAGTGGAGCATGAGCTGCAGCATCGTGGTGCCGGACCGCGGGCAGCCGACGACGAACACTGGGCGATCGGACATTTTCCTTCAAACCCCCGAAACTTAGACGAGAACGTGCTCTCGGCTCTCCACCTGGACCGGCACGCTGTGCCTGCGGGTGAAAAGCCACATCCGGTAGACAAGGAAGATCTCGTTGGCGAGAAGCAGGGCGCCGGCGGCCGCCGCGACGGGCACCAGGGCCACCACTCCGACGAGCGGCGCCACCACGAACACCGCGGCGTGAAACTCGATGCCGCTGATCAGGTGGGAGCGGACGCGGCGACGCGCCAGATACCTGTTGATCCGCTTCATGAACCGGCGCACCCTGACGGCGGGCGTGAGGGGCCTGCCCCGGGAGGCGCGCCGGGTCCGGGCGACAGGCTCGTCCGTGGCGAACTGCCGCGCGAGCTCCGCCGCCTCGGCCCGTGCCAGCTTGATCGTCTCGCGCACCCGCTTCATCTGCGGCGCGTTGACGTACCGGAACAGGTCCAGCACGGCCACCCCGGCCCCGAGCAGGATGTAGCGCACGTCCCCCGTGAGCGTGTACTGCCCGTACGCCAGGCCCATGGCGCAGAAGACCACCCTGACCCGATCACCCACGTAGTCGAGCCAGAGGCCGAAGGGCGTCCCCGTGCCCTTGAGCCTGGCGATCTTGCCGTCGACGCAGTCGACCGTGAAGCTCAGGTAGAACACAACCGAGCCCGCCACCAGGTGGTCCAGGGCGAAGCAGGTCGCCGAGACCAGGCCGAGGACCAGCGAGAGCACCGTGAGCTCATTGGGCGTGATCCGTGTGTGGTTGGCCACCAGCAGAGCTGCCCGGCAGGCGACCGGGTCCACGACGTACACGGTCCACCAGGAATCTCTCCGCTTACGTGTCGCGTAGACGTCCTCGAGCGAATAGGTCCTCATGGCTCCCAGCATGGCCACGACTCGCGCTCGACTGATTACTCTCTGGAACTACTAGAGGATGTCCATGCCCGTTCTTGACCATCCCGGCACGGACAGCCGCCACGGACGGTGACCGTCGCCGTCGCGGAAGCGTTCCTCCAGCACCAGGCCCCTGGTCTCGGCCCGCACGTGCATCCGCCAGTTGGGCCGCCCGCCCTTGAGCCAGGCCGGATCGATCGTCATGACGACGCCGCGCGCGCCCACCCGCCGCGCCTCCAGCGCCACATGACGCTTGCCGTCGGTCAGCCACACCTCCAGCCGGCCCGCCCGGCGCCGCACACGGTGGATCGCCACCTCGCCGCGCACGACGAACCGGTCACCGTTCCACCGGCAGTCCTCGACCGTGGCCAGCAGCCTGAGCTCGTCGCGGGCGTCGTACACCTCGTCGGGGATCTTGAGCGAGCGGTCGCGGAAGTAGGGGTAGTCGCCGTACCAGCCGGTCGTGCGCAGCCCGCGCGGCACGATCCTGGTGCCGTTCACGGCGGCGCGCCGGAACTTGCGCACCTCCCGCAGTTGCTTGACCAGCCCGCGCTCGATCAGGTGCAGTTCGAGCCGGCGCAGTGACGACGCGGCGGCGCGCACGTCCGGGCTCAGCGTGGCCACCCACTGGCGGCCCAGGTCGACCAGCGCCGGGATCTCGTCGCGCTCCGCCTGCTCCAGCGCCTGGAACAGGAAGACGGTGTCCTTCTCCAGGACCAGGCCGTCGAAGGAGTGGGCCAGGTCGGGCGCCTCCTCCTCCAGGAAGGACCTGACCTCCCGGATGGCGGTCAGCCGCTCGGCCAGGTTGGCGTGCTCGGCCCGCCGCTGGGTGATCGACGTCTCTCCGGAGTCGCGCTCGCGCCAGTGGTAGACGACGTCGGACAACACGTCCACGCTCGCGGCCAGCACGTGCGCCCGCATGCTGAGCGGCACGTCCTCGTAGATCCCCGAGGCGAACCGCAGCCGCTGCTCATGCCAGAAGTCGCGGCGGTAGACCTTGTTCCACACCGTCCGGTCCCTGATGAGCATCCGCCTGTCCATGATGTGGGTGCGCCGCACCTCACGCCTGAACACCTTCTCGTGCAGGGTCGACTCGGCCAGCTCGCCCTCCCTGAGCCGCCGCACCCCACCGCACGCGAGGTCGGACCCGGTCCGCTCCAGCGAGGAGACCAGCATCCCGTACGCCTCGGGCGGCACGACGTCGTCGCTGTCCGCGAAGGCCAGGTAGGTCCCACGGGCCCGCGACACTCCCTCGTTGCGGGCCGGGCCGGGACCCCGGTTGGGCTGGTGGACCACGACGAACCGCGCGTCGCGGGCCGCGAAACTCTCGGCGATCCGCGCGCTGCCGTCCTGCGAGCCGTCGTCGACCAGGATGACCTCGATGTCCGGCAGTGTCTGGGCCGCCAGCGACTCCAGGCACTCGGTGATGTACGGCTCGACGTTGTAGACCGGGACGACGACGCTGACCTGGGGCGTCATGCCGCGACTCCTTGTGTGCGGGGGATGCTTAGAGGGCAGGATGCCCCGGCCATCGCCGTGGGGCGGCGGGCGATGCCTCTCCCTGATCAGCTCTTTACCCGATCAGGCATCCGCTACGGTGTGGAGCCGTACGAGCACGAAGCGTAGGGGGCGATGATGCTGAGGCGCGCCGGAGACCACGACCTGCCCGTCATGCGCCGCTGGCGCAACCATCCACGGGTCCGCGCGGCGAGCTTCACCACCCATGAGATCGGCGAGGCCGAGCACGCCCGCTGGTGGGCGGCGGTCGGCGACGATCCGGCCCGGCGCGTGCTGGTCTACGAGCACGACGGGGTCGCCGCGGGCGTGGTGACCTTCTCCGGGCTGCGGGCCGGCTCACGGTGCGCCGACTGGGGCTTCTACCTCGACCTCGACGGTCTCGAACGGTCCGGCGCGCTGCTGCGGGCGTGGATCGGGGTGGAGCGGGCGGCCATCGACCACGCGTTCGGCCCGCTCGGGCTGACCACGCTCCGCGGCGAGGTGCTGGCCTGCAACGAGGCGGTCAGGCGGCTGCACCGCCGGTTCGGGTTCGTCGAGACCGGCCGCCACCCGCGAGACATCGACGGCACACCCGTCGAGGTCGTCGCCATCCAGCTCACCAGGGAGGAAGACGCGTGATCGAGATAGCGGGCCGCGCCATCGGAGCCGACCGGCCGCCGTTCGTCATCGCCGAGATGTCGGGCAACCACAACGGGAGCCTGGAGCGGGCTCTCACGATCGTCGACGCGGTGGCCGCCGCCGGGGCCCATGCGCTGAAGCTGCAGACCTACCGGCCCGACACCATCACGATCGACGCCGACGGGCCCGCCTTCCGCATGGGCGACGCGCACGAGCTGTGGGGCGGCGAGCGCCTCTACCAGCTGTTCGAACGGGCCCACACGCCGTGGGAGTGGCACGAGCCGATCTTCGACCGGGCCCGTTCGCTGGGGCTGATCCCGTTCTCCTCGCCGTTCGATCCCACGGCCGTCGAACTCCTGGAGAAGCTCGGCGCGCCGGCGTACAAGATCGCGTCCTCGGAGGTCGTGGACCTGCCGCTGATCCGGCTCGTCGCCGGCACCGGCAAGCCGCTGATCATCTCCACCGGCATGGCCTCGATCGGCGAGATCCACGCCGCGGTGGAGGCCGCCCGCGAGGCCGGCTGCACCCAGCTCGCCGTGCTGTCGTGCACCGCCTCCTATCCCGCCTCCCCCGCCGAGAGCAACCTGCGCGCGCTGCCGCTGCTCGCCGGGCTCACCGGCGCGGTCGTCGGCGTGTCCGACCACACGCCGGGCCTCGGCGTGGCGCTCGCGGCGGTCGCGCTCGGGGCCTGCCTGATCGAGAAGCACGTCACGACGGCCCGGAGCGACGGCGGCGTCGACGCGGCGTTCTCGCTGGAGCCCGCCGAGCTGGCGGCCCTGGTCGTGGAGAGCGAGCGCGCCTGGCAGTCGCTGGGGAGCCCGGTCATCGGCCCGCGCGCCTCCGAACGCGAGGGGCTGCGCTTCCGCCGGTCGCTCTACGTGGTCAGCCAGGTGCGGGCGGGCGAGCCGGTGACCGAGCGGAACGTCCGCTCCATCCGGCCCGCCGGCGGGCTGCCTCCCGCGGCCGTCGCCGAGGTGATGGGCCGCCGCTTCACCAGGGACGCCGCGCCGGGCACCCCCCTCACTTGGGACCTCATCTGACTCCACGTGTCCGCTCTCAGCGGAGGGCGTCCGCCCCCGGCGTCCGCTCTCAGCGGAGCGTGTAAGGGGCATCTGGCCCCGGCGTCCGCTCTCAGCGGAGCGTGAGGAGGGCGTCGGCGACGCGTTCCCTGCCCCTGCCGTCGATCAGGCCGCTGCCCCGCCTGCCGTACTTCTCGCGCAGCCCGGCGTCGGCGAGCAGGCGGGCGAGCGCCTCGATGGCCGCGGCGTCGGCCCTGGGGCCGAGCCCGGCGGCGATGCCGTCGCGCACCAGCGGCTCGTAGCCGACCAGCTGGTTGGCCGCCACCCAGGTCAGCGCCGTCGGCACCCCCAGGTAGAGCAGCTCCCAGACGGTCGAGCCCGCCGCGGAGACCACCAGGTCGGCCTCGGCCATCAGCTGGGGCAGCCGGTCGGTGGGCGGGATGACCGTGACGGGCCCGTCGGCGCGGAACTTCCTGGGGGTGACCACCGTGGCCCGGAACGGGAGCCCGGTGTCGAGCAGCGCCCGGGTCCAGGCCGGCGCCACGCCCGCGCTGTCGGTGCCGCCGAAGCAGCAGAGCACACGAGGCACGCTCCCCCTGTCGCCGGCGCCCCTGTCACCCGCCGGTCCGTCACCAGCGCCCTTGCCTCCGGCGCCCCTGTCCGCGGCGGCCCCGTCCCCAGCGGCCCTGCCCGCGGCGGCCCCGTACCCGGCGGCCCCGTCCCCAGCGGCCCCGTCCCCAGCAGCCCCGTCCCCAGCGGCCCTGCCCGCGGCGGCCCCGTACCCGGCGGCCCCGTCTCCAGCGGCCCTGCCCGCGGCGGCCCCGTACCCGGCGGCCCTGCCCGCGGCGGCCCCGTACCCGGCGGGCCCGCGGAGGTCGCGGAGGTCGCGGACGCTGTCGCGCAGCAGCACGTAGCGAGCGCCCGCGAGCCGCTCGGCGAACATCGGGAAGGGGCGCAGCTCGGCGCCGAGATTCTGGTCGAGGTAGAGATCGGCCTCCTGGCCGAGGTGGTCGCCGTCGATGATGGCGAGCACCGCCGCGCCCGTAGCCCTGATCGCCGCGCCCGTGCCGGGAGGCAGCTCGTAGGAGTCGAGCACGACCGCGCCGAGCCCCAGGTCGCGCACCAGCCCGGCCAGCCGGTCGGGCCGGGCGGGAGCCGGGAGCAGCGGGAGCCCGCGTTCGAGCAGTTGGGTCCGCGCCCATGGGGAGCCGGCCAGGTTGCCCAGGAAGCGCACCTCCATGCCCCGGGCGCACAGCTCCTCGGCCAGCGCGACACAGCGCACCAGGTGGCCGAGCCCGCTCCGGACACCCGCGTCGCAGCGGATGCCGATCGCGCCCGTCATGCCTCCTGCAACGCTTTCTGCTCGACGTGCGCGTTGAGCAGGCGGACGTCCGGCCTGGCCCGCAGGAAGCCGACCAGCACCGCGAAGGGCACGCACCGGTCACCGAACTCGGCGACGACGTGGGAGATGAGCCGCCAGTCGTCCTCGGTGTCGAGCGTGACCCGCAGATCGGGCGCCGCGGGGCTGTGGGCGAGGCCGAGCAGCCGCGAGCCGCCCGGATGCGAGTAGACGTAGGAGGTGACGTGGACGCGGTGGTGGCCGGTGGCCTCCCGGTCGGCCCGGCGCAGCGCGGGCACGCCGACGATCTCGACGTCGAGGCCGCGCGGCAGTGTGCGGGCCAGGCCGGTGCTCACGTAGTCGAGGCCGGGGACCGCCCGGTAGACCAGCGCGGCCTCGCGGATCACCTCGGGGTCGAGCAGCGGGCAGTCGGCCGTGATCCTCATCACCGCGTCGCCCGGACGGGCGGCCAGCGCCTGGACGAACCTGGTGAGCACGTCGTCGACCGGGCCCCGGTGCCACCGGACGCCGAGGGTGCGGCACTCGGCCACCACCGCGTCGTCGGCGGGCTCGTTCGTGGTCGCCACCACGAGGTCGTCGACGGCGCCCGCCTGGCGTACGGCTCGCACCACCCAGCTCAGCACCGAGCGGCCGTGGAGATCGCGCAGGACCTTGCCCGGCAGGCGCGTGGATCCCATACGCGCCTGAATGATTCCGACAATCCGCACCGAAGCCCCAATCCCCACTATGACCATGCGTCGCCAGTCGATCGCGCTATGCTACCGGCCAGCTCGGACGACTACAGTGCGTAAACGCGATTCAGGGGGTCACGTGAGCATTCTCAGTGGATCGTCGGTTCTGATCACCGGAGGCACGGGGTCCTTCGGCAAGGCGTTCATCCGGCACGCGCTCAACTCCCTCGACCTGCGCCGGCTGGTGGTGTTCTCACGCGACGAGCTGAAGCAGTGGGAGGCCCGCCAGCTGTTCGGCGACGACCGGCGGCTGCGCTGGTTCATCGGCGACGTCAGAGACCGCGACCGGCTGGCCCGGGCCATGCACGGCGTCGACCACGTGGTCCACGCCGCCGCGCTCAAGCAGGTCGACACGGCCGAATACAACCCGTTCGAGTACGTCCGCACCAACGTCTCGGGGTCACAGAACGTGGTCGAGGCCGCCATCGACAGCGGGGTGCGCAAGGTCGTCGCCCTCTCCACCGACAAGGCCTCCAGCCCGATCAACCTGTACGGCGCCACGAAGCTGGTCGCCGACAAGCTGTTCGTCTCGGCCAACCACTACGCCGCCGGCCACGTCACCCGCTTCGCCGTGGTGCGCTACGGCAACGTGGTGGGCAGCCGGGGCTCGGTGGTGCCGTTCTTCCAGCGGCTGGCCGAGGAGGGCGGCAGCCTGCCGATCACCGACAAGCGGATGACCAGGTTCTGGATCACACTCGACCAGGCCGTGCGGTTCGTCGTCGAGTCCTTCGAGCTGATGCGGGGCGGCGAGCTGTACGTGCCGCGCATCCCCAGCATGCGGATCACGGACCTGGCCGAGGCGGTGGCGCCGCGGAGCCCGATCTACGAGATCGGCATCAGGCCGGGCGAGAAACTGCACGAGGAGATGATCGGCCCCGACGACGGCCGCCGGGCCCTTCGGCTGGCCGACCGCTACATCGTCCAGCCGACGATCGCCACCTGGGGCTATTCGCCGCCGCAGGACGCCGAGCTCCTGCCGGAGGGATTCTGCTACCGCTCCGACACCAACGACCGTTGGCTGTCGGTCGACGACCTGCGCGGCATCGTGGCGGCCGGCGTCTGATGCTGCCCTACGGACGCCACTCGATCATCCAGGACGACATCGACGCGGTGGCCGAGGTGCTGCGCGGCGACTGGCTGACCACGGGCCCCGCGGTCGACCGGTTCGAGGCCGAGCTGGCCCGCTGGACGGGTGGCGTGCCGTGCCTGGCCGTCACGTCCGGCACCGCCGCGCTGCACGTCGCCTACGCGGCCGCCGGCATCGGGCCGGGCGACGAGGTGATCACCTCGCCGTTGACGTTCGTGGCGACCGCCGCCACTGCCGCTCTGCGCGGGGCGCGCGTGGTCTTCGCCGACGTGCAGCCCGACACGGGCAACCTCGATCCCGGCGCCGCCGAGGCGGCGGTGACCGGACGCACCCGCGCGATCACCGCGGTCGACTACGCGGGCCATCCGGCCGACTACGACGAGCTGCGCCAGGTCGCCGATCAGGCCGGCGCGTCGCTGATCGGCGACGCGGCGCACTCCCTCGGCTCGACGTACAAGGACCGGCCGGTGGGGCTGCTGGCCGACCTCACCACGTTCTCCTTCTTCCCGACCAAGACGGTGACCACCGCCGAGGGCGGCGCGGTCGCGGTGGCCGACCCGGAGCGGTTCGCGCGGGCCGCCCGCTTCCGAAACCACGGCCTGATCAGGGACCCGGCCGAGCAGCGCGACCCCGGCCATGGCGGCTGGCACCAGGAGGTCCACGAGTTCGGGCTCAACTACCGGCTGCCCGACGTGCTCTGCGCGCTCGGCCTCAGCCAGTTGCGGCGGCTCGGGGCCTTCCGGGCCCGGCGGGCCGAGTTGGTCGCCCGCTACCACGCGCTCCTCGACGGCCTGCCCGGCCTCACGCTGCCGGCGTGGCGGCCCTACACCGCGCCCAGCTGGCACCTCTACCCGGTCAGGATCGGCGACGGCCGTCGGCGCGAGGTCTACCAGCGGATGCGCGCGGCCGGCATCGGGGTGCAGGTCAACTACGTGCCCGCCTACTGGCATCCGGTGTTCGAGGACCTCGGATACCGCCGCGGGCTCTGCCCGCGGGCCGAGGCCTACTACGCCGAACAGCTCTCGCTGCCGCTCTTCCCCGACCTCACCGACGCCCAGCAGGACCGGGTCGCCGACCACCTGGCCACCATCCTGCGCTAGCGCGGCCGCCGACCGCCCATCCGCGTCGGTACGGCCGGTCAGCGTTCGGCCAGCACCAGGCAGCCGTCGCCGCCCCGGTCGACCTCGAAGCGCCGGTCGGCCACGGTCGCCACGGGCCGTTCCCGGGTGCGCACCAGGGGCCGGATCTCCCGGCCCTGGTCGATGACGACCTCCCACCTCGACTCCTGGCCGACGGACTCGTCGACGTCGCGCAGCGGAACCCGGGCCTGGAAGCGATGCCCGTTCATGGCCAGCGAGAAGTACATCTCCTCGCCGTCGCTCCTGCGTACCAGCCTGAGCACCGGCTCCCCGTCGCCGAGGTCGGCCAGCTCCCCCGACAGGAGCAGGTCGTCGCCGTCGACACGGCACTCGCCGATGACCGCCTCGGCCCGGCACAGCCGCAGCCCCCACACCCCCCTGCGGTTGCGCACCGGCACCAGCCAGGTGTTGCCCCGGCGCGCCGGAGCCGGAGGCGCGAGCGGCAGCCCGTGGGGCGTGACGACCCTCCCGGCCAGCCGCAGCCCGGTGGCCCGCAACTCGGCCCGCAGGTCCCACTGCCCCCTGCGGGCCAGCTGCGCCGGCGTCAGCGCGGCCGGGTCGAACGCGAACCCGAAGGGGAAACCGCCTCTCTCCCACGTGACGCCCCGCCTGCCGCCCGGACCGGGGAGCGGCACGGTCTCGGCGGTGCCGCGCTCCTCCAGCCACACGCGAACACCGGTCCGGCGCAGCTCCCTGCCGTCGAACCGGCCGGCGGACAGCACCCCCTGGCCGTACAGGACGCCGTCGCGCCACTCCAGGGTCGTCAGCCGGGTCACCAGCTCCAGCTCGTCCGTGACCTCCGACAGGTGCTCCGGCATCGCCGGATGCCGGCCGTACCAGTGTCTGCGCGCGAACCCGGGGCGGCTGAGGCGCGGCCACAGGCGCCCGTCGCGTTCCTGCGCGAACAGGTCGGCCAGGTCGTCCAGGCGCCGCCGGTGCAGCAGGTGGACGAGGAGGCGGTGCGCGTACGGGATGTCCAGCCACTCCTCCGGCGCGACGCCGTCGAGGTAGCGGACGGCGAGGTCGACGAGCCCGGGATCCGCCTCGGCGCCCAGGCCGGCCACGGCCTCCACCGCGACGGTCAGGTCGATGACCAGCGTGTCGCGGTCGAAGGGCGGCTTCAGCTCGGGCGCCCACCCGGCGAGCAGTTCGGCCGTCTGCAGCACCGACAGCAGACGGTCGCGCAGGTTGCCGGGCTCCAGGCGGCGCTGGGTGATCGAGGCGCCCTCCTCGTCGCGCTGCCGCCAGTGGTAGACGACGCACTTGAGCACGTCGACGGCGGCGGCTCCCACGTGGGCGGCGATGGAGACGGGCTGGTCCTCGTACCTGCGCTCGGGGAAGCACAGGCCGAGGGCGTCCCAGAAGGAACGCCGGTAGACCTTGTTCCACACCATGCGGTCGCGGATCAGCAGCGGGTGGCGGGTGATGTGGGTGCGTTTCAGCGGCTCGGCGAACGCCTTGCGGTGCGCCCAGGACGGCACGAGCAGGTTGCGGTGCAACCGCATGACGTTTCCGCAGGCCAGATCGGAGCCCGTGGACTCGAGCGAGGACACCAGCCGCTGGAACGCGGCGGGCGGCACCGTGTCGTCGCCGTCGACGAAGGCGAGGTAGCGGCCGGTCGCGTGCCGCACGCCGGTGTTGCGGGCGTGCCCGGCGCCGTGGTTGGCCTGCCGGATCAGCCGCACCCGCGCGTCGGCCGCCATCTTGGCCTCGACCACCGCCGCGCCACCGTCGAGGCCGCCGTCGTCGACGCAGATCACCTCCAGGTCCTGGAGCTGTTGCGCCGTGATCGAGTCGAGGCAGGCCCCGACGTACTTCTCGACGTTGTGAAACGGGACGATCACCGAAAGAACCGGCATGAGAGCCTTCTTTCCTCAGCGAGACAGCATGCGCATGACCTTGCGGGCCACCTTCCGCGGATGGACGAGGCGGCGGGAGAGGCGGTATCCGAGCGTCCTGCGGTAGGCGGCCACCTTCCGCTGGCTCCTGCGCACCTTGGCCCGGGCGCGCACCAGCTCCCGCTCGCGATAGGTGAGCTTGGTCTCCAGGCGCGCGACCCTGGCCAGCGCGGCGGTCAGCTGGTCGGCCAGCCGGTCGCGGGCGCCGAGCAGGTCGCGGTAGGTGGGCGGCGCGTCGGGCACCTCGGCCGGCTGCCCCAGCTCCGCGTCGAGCTTCCTGGCCTGGTCGAGGTCGGCCTGGTCGCACGGCTTGCCGGCCATGCCGCACAGCGTCAGGGTCAGCTGGTCGGCCGCCAGCGGCCAGGGCCACGGGTGGTGGTGGCCGGCCGCCAGCAGCCGGACCGCGAACCTCCACAGGATCCGGCAGAGCACGATCCGGGCGACCGGCGCGGTGGCCGGGACGGGCATCGGGATGACGGCGGCGAAGTGCTCGCCGTCCCAGACGAGGTTGTCGGCCGTGGCGTCGCCGCCGTCCGTGACCCAGTCGGCCAGCTTGGCGAGCAGCTCGCGCACGGCCCGTACGTCCTCGCGGGCGCATGCCTCGACCAGCATCTCCTCCACGACCCGGCCGCGCGGGATGGGCCGCCCCGCGCCGCCGGGCAGCCTCCTGATGGCGGCCCGTGTGACCTCGTGCACGGCCCGGCCCACCTCGATGAGACCGGGCGGCAGCTCGACGTCGCCGGCGTCGCCCGGCCGGGTGGCGACCGCCAGCCAGAGCGGGGCGAGCTGCTCGCCGAGCCCGTGCCTGAAGGCCAGCCGGGACAGCCGCAGCGGATCGGCGACGCGCATCGTGTCACCGCCGCGCGCGCCGAGCGGAACCGTCAGCGCCTCCGGCAGGTCCTGGGCCAGCAGCTCGCGCCCGAGCAGCGCGCGCGGGGTCCGGTGTCCCGGATAGGCGGCGTAGCACCGGTCGACCGCCAGCCCGGCCGACTCCAGCGCCCGGTCGAGGCGGCCGGCGCCGCTCGGGTGGCTCGGGTCGAAGCCGTGCGGCTCCCACTGGCCGTCGCCGCCCTCCCGGTCGGGGGGCCGGGCCTCGACGAACCGGTCGATCCCGAGGTCGTTGGCGACCGCCAGGACCAGCCGGCCGCCCGGGGCGACGAGTGCGGTCAGCGCGTCGAGCGACGCCTGCCAGGACGGCGGGGGCTCCTCCGCCGAACAGGTGCGCCGCAGGCCGTCGAGCGCCAGGACCAGGTCGTACGGCTCCTCGCCGGTGAGCGCCCGCAGCCTGCCGCAGTGGACGGTCAGGGAGGGGTGGCGCTCGCCGATCGCGCACGCGTCGGGATAGGAGCGCACCAGCACGGCGGCCGACGACGCGCGGGCGGCCACCGCGTCGACCAGCACCTGCGGATGCGGGCCCGCCAGCAGCACCCTGCCCTCGGCGCCCTCGGCCGGGAGCAGCCGCCTGACCAGCTCCAGCCCCGATCCCCGCCAGTCGATGGCGTCGTCCGCGTCGGACCACAGCAGCATCTCGCCACCGATCAACCGGACGTTCTGGGGTGCCTCGTTCATGCGGGCCGCACCCGCTTCCAGCCGAACATGCGTCGTAGCTCCTCCGGTGTCGCCTGGTGGTCGAATCCCAGCTCGCGCCGCGCGGTCTCGGTGGCCAGGGCGCGGTCGACGTGCTCTCCGTGCAGCTCGGGCCACAGGCGCAGCCGCCTGGCCGTGCCGCCGTACTCGGGCCGTTCGTCCTCGTACTGCATCGGGTCGCCGTAGACGGCCACGTCGCACCCGACTGAGGCGCCGTAGAACAGCGCGCTGCCGAGCCGGTTGGAGGCCACCCGGCGGTGCCGTCGCAGCTCGGTCAACTGCCTGCGCAGGAAGCCGCGTCCCCTGCGGTCCCAGCGCGACCCGCGCTCGCCGTGGCAGATGACCCGGAAACCCGCCGACTCGTACGCCTGCCTGATGGCCGGATTGGCGAATTCGAGCCAGTAAAGGCAGATTGTCACCGGGCCGGTCTCCACCTCACGAATCTGGGCGGCGAGGCGCGCGTGGTCACCACGGACCGAACTTTTTTCCCAGCCGTGGAACGGATACCAGATCGTCCCTTTCCGGTCTGGCACTACGCCGAGATCGGGCTCCAGCGCGAGAAGGTAGATCCAGGGGGATCCGATGACGTAGTGACCCCTGCGCCCCATCGACCATCCACGGCGTCTGAGCACGTCGGACCAGACGAATCTGGGATATCCGGGGCTGCACCAGTGGTCGTCGGGCGGGAATCCGTGGAGATAGTTCCAGCCGTGCTGCAGGAAACCCTGTATTCGCTTGGGCGTGTCGTCAGCCAGCCCGCAATATCTGCCGAGTATTCGGGAATGCCCGTACCAGTGATTGGACTTGTCCATCATTCCCCCCGTGGTGACCGGCGTGCCGCGTCCGACATTCCCAGCCCAAGAGCCGCACCACAGGCGTTTATACGGTTCCATTACTCGCGACCGTCGCTGGTTTGAGCCGCGCACGATCGGGGCTACACTACGTCTCGGTACGACCACAGAGAGTGAGTCATCATGGGTCATCTCGACCGGCTGCGCGACGTCTTCCGTGCCTCGCTGAGCCTTCCGGACGGCACCGATGTCGACGGCCTCGAATACCGGGCGATCCCGCAGTGGGACTCGCTCGCGCACATGGCGCTGGTCGCCGCGATGGAGGACGAGTTCGCCGTCATGATCGACACTGACGAGATGATCGACATGAGTTCGTTCGCGCACGCGGCCCGGCTGCTGGAGAAGCATGGTGTCGGCGCCGCGATCTGACCCGCGCGTGGCCCTGGTCACCGGTTCGACCTCGGGCATCGGGCGGGCCATCGCGGTGAGACTCGCCAAAACCGGGCACGAGGTCGTCGTCCACGGGCGCGACCAGGAGCGCGCGGCGAAGGCCGCGGCCGAGACCGCGGCCGAGACCGGCGGGCGGGCCGGTTCCGTCCACGGCGACGTGGCCGACCCCGACGCGGTGTCCGCGATGATGCGCGAGGTCCGCAGGCGGCACGAGCGGCTCGACGCGCTGGTGATCAACGCCGGAGTGCACGAGGCCGGCCTGCTGGGGATGATGTCCAGCGCCGCGGTGATCAGGCTGTTCGAGACCAACGCGATGGGCGCCGCCCACACGCTGCAGGCGGCGGTCCGGCTGCTGCGCCGGGGCATGAGCCCGGCCGTGGTCCTGGTCTCGTCGGTCATGGGCCACCGGGGGGCGCCCGGCCAGGCGGTCTACTCCGCGACGAAGGCCTCCCTGCTCGGGCTGACCATGGCCGCCGCCAGAGAGCTGGGCCCGGCCGGCATCCGGGTCAACGCGGTGGCTCCCGGCTACATCGACACCGGCATGCTGGCCACCCTCGACGACCGGGCCCGCGCCGCGACGGTCGCCGCGACCCCGCTCGGCCGCCTGGGCAACTCCGACGACGTGGCCACCGCCGTGGCCTTCCTGCTGTCCGGTCACGCGGGCTTCATCACCGGCCAGGTCATCGGCGTGGACGGCGGGCTGGTGCTCTGAGGATGGACGATTTCCCGCATCCCCACTTCCCGCATCCCCACGCACGGCTCGTCGTCGCCGGGGAGCCCGACGCGCTCTCCGGCGACGAGGTGGCCGCGCGGATCGAGCGCACCGCCCAGGTCCTGACCCGGCTGCCACCCGGCCCGCTGTTCTGCGGGATGCGCAACGACCTGGCGTCCGTGGTGCGCTACCTCGCCGCGTGGCGCGCCGGCCGGCCGGTCGCGCTGCTCGACCCCGACCTCTCGGCCGGCGCGCTGACCGAGCTCATCGCGCGGTTCCGGCCCGCCGGGCTGACCGGTTTCGCGCACGCGGTCGAAGGCTCGCCCCGTGGCCGCCGCCCGGACGACGAGCCGCATCCCGACCTGGCCGTGCTGCTCGCCACCTCGGGCTCGACCGGCAATCCGAGGCTCGTCCGGCTGTCGCGGGCGGCCGTGCTGGCCAACGCCCGCGCCATCGCCGCCGCTCTGTCCATCGGCCCCGACGAGGTCGCGCCGACCAGCCTCCCTCTCCACTACAGCTACGGGCTGTCGGTGCTCAACAGCCACCTCGTCGCGGGCGCGACCGTGGTGCTCACCGATGCGGGCCTGCTGGAGCGCTCGTTCTGGACCCACCTCGACGCCCACCGCTGCACCTCGCTCGCGGGCGTCCCCTATCAGTACGAAATGCTGCGCAGGCTCCGGTTCGACGCGGCCGAGCACCCCAGCCTCACCACGCTCACCCAGGCGGGCGGGCGGCTTCGGCCCGAGCTCGTGACCCGGTTCGCCGCCGTCTCCGAGCGCTTCTTCGTGATGTACGGCCAGACCGAGGCCACCGCCCGCATCGCGGTCCTGCCCCCCGAGCGGCTGCCCGACAAGCCGGGCTCGGCGGGCCAGGTCCTGCCGGGCGGGCGGCTGGCCGTCGACGACGGCGAGATCGTCTACCACGGCCCCAACGTGATGATGGGCTACGCCGAGACGTCAGCCGACCTGGCCAGGGGCGACGACCTGGGCGGCGTGCTCCGCACCGGCGACCTGGGCCACCTCGACGACGAGGGTTTCCTCTTCCTCACCGGCCGGGCCAGGCGCATCGCCAAGATCTTCGGTGTCCGGGTCAACCTCGACGACGTCGAGCGGCTGCTGCGCGACTGCGGTCCGATCGCGGTGACCAGCGGCGACGACCGGGTCACGGTCTGGGCCGAGGGGCTCGACCGCGACGGGTGCGGCCGGCTCGCCCGGCGGCTGGGCATGGAGCTGCGGCTGCACTGGAGCGGCTTCGACGTGCGCGCCGTCGACCGGCTGCCGCTGCTGGCCACGGGCAAGGTCGACTACCGCGCGCTGGAGGCCCGCGCGTGACGGTCTTCACCCTGACCGAGGCCGAGCGGGAGGCGGTGTTGCTGCCCCGGCTGGCCGTGCTGACCGCACGGCACCGCCGCGCCTGCCCGCCCTACGCGAGGATCCTGGACGCGATCGGGTCGGCGCCCCCCTACTCGAGGGTGGCCGACCTGCCGTGGCTGCCGGTGCGGCTGTTCAAGACCCACGAGCTGCGCAGCGTGCCGGAGGAGCAGGTGTTCCGGGTGCTGACCTCCAGCGGCACCACCGGGCAGTCGCCCAGCCGGATCCATCTCGACCGCGAGGCGGCGGCGGCCCAGCCACGCATGCTGGCCGCGACGCTCAAGGCCGTGCTCGGCGAGCGGCGGCTGCCCATGCTGATCGTCGACAGCCGCTCGGCGATGCGCGGCCCGGCGCTCAGCGCCCGGGGGGCGGGGGTGCTCGGCATGATGAACCTCGGCAGGCACTACACGTTCGTGCTCGACGAGGGCGGCGAGCCCGACTCGGCGGCGGTGCGAAACTTCCTGGCGCGCCACGGTGACGAGCCCTACCTGATCTTCGGGTTCACCTTCATGGTCTGGCTCCACCTGCGCGAGCTGGGCCTCGATCTGTCCCGGGGCGTCCTGATCCACTCCGGCGGCTGGAAGAGGCTGACCGAGCGGGCCGTGGACGCCGCCGTGTTCCGGAGCACGCTGGGCCGCGAGTGCGGGCTGACCCGCATCCACGACTTCTACGGGATGGTCGAGCAGATCGGCACCGTGTTCCTGGAGGGGCCGGACGGTGGCGGGCTCTACTGCCCCGACTTCGCCAATGTGCTGGTCCGCGACCCGGAGACCTGGGAAGAGGCCCCGCCGGGCGTCCCCGGGCTGATCGAGGTGGTGAGCACGTTGCCCACCTCCTATCCGGGGCACGTCCTGCTGACCGAGGACCTCGGGGTCGTCCACGGGGTCGACGACGGCGCCTGGCCGGGCAAGCGCTTCTCCATCCTCGGGCGCCTGCCACGAGCCGAGGTCCGTGGCTGCAGCGACACGGCGGCCGCATGACGTCCGCCGGGGCGCCGCTCGACGTGTTGTTCCCCTCGGCCAGGGCCGTGACGGTCGAGGCGCTGCTCGGTGAGCTGTCCGCCGGTGCGCTGCGGGCCGGGGACGAGCGGGTGCGCGACTTCCTGGCGGCGTTCGGGCGGCGGCTGCTGGCCCCCGCGCTGGCGAGGCGCCATCCCGAGCTGGCCTCGCTCGGCTTCTTCCTGCGGCCCGGCGAGCTGAAGCGCACCCTCGACGGGCTGCGCGGCGAGCATCTGCGGGTGCCGCGCGGCCTGGTCCTGCACATCCCGCCCGCGAACGTCGACACCGTCTTCGTCTACTCCTGGGCGCTGTCCGCGCTGATGGGCAACCGCAACGTCGTCCGGCTCTCGCCGCGGGCCGGCGCCGTGGCCGCGACGATCGTGCGGACACTCCAGGAGTCGCTCGCCGACGCCGACCCGGTGGTGGCCGCGACGCAGCGCATCGTCTCCTACGACCGTTCCGACACGGTCACCGCGGCGCTCTCGGCGGCCTGCGACCTGCGGGTGATCTGGGGTGGCGACCGTACGGTGGCGGAGATCCGCCGGCATCCGCTCGCCCCGCACGCGCGCGACCTCACCTTCCCCGACCGGTCGTCGTTCGCGGTCGTCCGGGCGGCGGCGTGGCTGGAGGCGCCGCCGGCCACGCGTGACGCGGTGGCCGACGCATTCGCCGTCGACTCCTACTGGTTCGACCAGGCCGCCTGCTCGTCGCCGCGCACAGTGTTCTGGGTGGGTTCGCCCGCCGAGTGCGAGGCGGCCCGGACAGAGTTCACCGCCTGCCTGGCCCGGGCGGTGGCGCGACGGGGCTGGACCGTCGACACCGCGATGGCGGTCGAGAAGCGGGTCGCCACCTACGGCCTGGCCGCCGACGGCGCCGCCGACTCGATCGGCTTCCACGGCAACACCCTGGCCAGTGTGGTGCTGAGCAGGCCGGAGGCGGCTCCCCGGTGCTGGCTGGGCGCGGGCACGTTCGCGCACACCCGGCTCGACGCCCTGGCCGAGCTGGCCGGGCTGGTGAAGCGCAAGGACCAGACGCTGACACATTTCGGCTTCGCGCGGGCCGAGCTGGAGGAGCTGGCCGAGTCGCTGGCCGGGCGGGGCGTCGACCGCATGGTGCCCATCGGCGGGGCGCTCAGCTTCCACCGCGTCTGGGACGGCGTCGACCTGCCGGCCGAGTTCACCCGCCTGGTCACCGTCACCGGATGACCCGGCACGTGCGTCCGGATTTGGGCTTAAGGTGTCACACGTGGTGGTTCACGGCTTACTGGCACTGTCACTGGCAGCGGGCGTCGTTCCCGCCGCCGACGTCCAGGCGAAGATCGACTGCTCGAAGGTCAAATGCCTGGCGCTGACCTTCGACGACGGCCCGGGCAAGCACACCGGCACCCTGCTCGACCTGCTGAAGAAGGAGAAGGTCAAGGCCACCTTCTTCGTCACGGGCAAGCATGTCGAGGAGTCGCCGTCGGTCGCCAGGCGAGTCGTCCGCGAGGGGCACGCGATCGGCAACCACACCTACTCCCACCAGTCGCTGCCTCCGCTGCTCGACTACGAGATCACCGACCAGATCCAGGTCGCCTCGGCCATCATCGAGGACAAGACGGGCAGGCGGGTGCGGATGTTCCGCCCGCCGTACGGGCACACGGACGACCGTGTGCTGGGCATCGCGGGCGAGCAGGGCCTCGCGCAGGTGCTGTGGACGGGCACGACGCTCGACTGGAGCCTCCGTGACGCCAAGAAGATCAAGGCCGCGGTGCTCCGGCTGGCCAGGCGCGACGGCGTGATCCTCATGCACGACACGGTTCCGCAGACCGTCCAGGCCATGCCCGCGATCGTCAAGGAGCTGAAGAAGCGCGGCTACCACCTGGTCACGGTGCCCGCGTTAGCAGGTGGCAAGGGGCTGGAGCCCGGAGTCGGCTACCCCTAGAGCGCGCTGCGTCCGGGGGGACCCGGCGGGCCGGGGAATGGAACCATGCAGACCGAGACCGCGAAACGTCCGCGCTGGGTGCCGATCGCCACCTTTCTCGCCATCCAGGCCGTGCTCGCCTGCTGGTGGGCGGCCTTCTATCCGGGTCTGTTCAGCCGCGACTCGGTGCTCTACCTCAGCCACACGATGGCCGGCCCGTGGGTGAGCGACCATTCGGTGGCCTACGACGGGCTGCTGTGGCTCAGCATGCGCACGACCGGCGACCTCGGCCTGGTCACGCTGCTCCAGACGACGGCCATGGCCGCGGTGCTCACCTATCTCGCGGGCGCGCTCAAGGCGCTCGGCGCGCCGCGCAGGTCCACGACGGCGGTCGCGATCCTGCTGCCGTTCCTGCCGCCGGTCGGCGCGTTCGCGGTGGCGCTGTGGAAGGACGTGCCGTTCACGCTGTGCGCCGTCGCGATCGCCGCGGTGTGCGCGGGCCTGGCGGCGAACCGCACGCTCACCGGCCCGAGGCTGGCCGCGCTCGGCGGGCTGATGACCGCTCTGGGGCTGTTCAGGGCCAACGGTTTCCTCGTCGTGGCGGTCGCCGTCGTCGTGCTGGTCGTGGTGGTCAGGACCGGGAGGTCACGGCTCGCGCTCACCGGTGCCGTGGCCGCGGCCGTGCCCCTGCTGCTGAGCAACGTGGTCCTGCCGCACGCCGGCATCGCCGCCCCGTCGAGCACGTACGTCTACCACACGGCCTTCGGCGACGTCGCCGTCCTCTACCGCGACCATCCCGAGCTGTTCACCGACCAGGACCAGACGCTCATGACCGCCGTCGCGCCCCTGTCCAGGTGGCGTGAGGGCGGCACCTGCCACACGATCAACACGCTGATCTGGCGGCGCGACTTCAGCTGGCAGCAGGCCGACAAGCACGCGAGCGAGCTGCTGGGCCTGTGGAAACGGCTGCTCCTGGAACAGCCCGGCCTGGTCGTGGAGGCCAGGCTCTGCAGGGGGCAGATCGCCTGGCGGCCGGTGCAGGACGAGTGGGCCGTCGGCGGGGAGACCTACTACTTCTCGCGCCGCCCCACCGCTGAGACGTACGTCGGCCCGGGCAAGGTGCCGGACTACCCCGAGCGGTGGGTCTTCTCGCTCCGGCCGAAGTCGCCCGACCTGCACCGGATGGCCGACGCCTGGCTGGTCGGCAGCGCGGCCTACGACTGGCTGATCTGGCGGGGCGCGCTTTGGTCCTACCTGTCGTACGCGGCCGTCGCGCTGGCGGCGTGGGCGCTGCGCAACCGCCACGTGCCGGCCGTGGCCGCGGTGGTGGCCGGGCAGCAGTTGGCGATCCTGGCCAACATCTCGGCCCAGGACTTCCGCTACATGGCCACGCCCATCTACATCGGCATGCTGCTCCTGCCGCTGCTGGTTGCCGCCGCCTGGCGCCTGGTCCGCCGCAAGCGGCCACCCGGGGACGCCTGAGCGGCCCGGACGCTCGCGGCTCAGGGGATGATCCTGCGCGTGCGGAGGTCGGCGAGGATGTCGAGGAACATCCGCTCGGTGTCGACGAACTCGTGGAACCCGAAGCGGCGCGCCTTGGAGCCGTCCGCCATGAAGTCGTAATCCCAGGAGAAGACGGCGTCGCCGAAGGCCCACGACGACACCTCCTCGTAGGAGTGCGACTCGAGCCCGTACTTCTCAGTCATCTCACGCCAGAGCGGCTCCTTGTCGGCCATGACGACGCTGAGCGACATGGGCAGCGGGGTGGCCACCTCCAGGTCGAAGAAGCGGGCGATCTTCGGCCACATCTCGTTCCAGCGGAAGAGGTCGCCGTTGTTGATGTTGAACGCCTGGTTGGCGCAGCGCGGATCCGTCGCCGCCCAGACGGTCGCCTTGGCCAGCAGGCCCGCGTCGGTCATCTCCAGCAGCTTGTCGTAGGCGCCCGGCTTGCCGGGGAAGCGCATGGGCAGGCCGAGCTCCTTGGAGATGGCCCCGTAGACGGCGATCACCATGGCCAGGTTCATCGGGTTGCCCAGGGCGAAGCCGCACACCACCGAGGGGCGGAGCGCACTCCACGTCCAGGCCGCGCCCTGCTGCCGCCGTTCCAGGAACGCCTGCTGGTCGACGTTGAACTCCGGCGGCATGTGGTGGGGGTCGGACTCGCGGGCCGGCGTCTTGAAGGGACCCAAGTGCGCGCCGTACACCTTGTAGCCCTGCATGAGGCTGACGTGGGTCAGGCCGGGCGCCACCGGCTCGATCGCGTCGACCACGTTGACCAGCATGGCCAGGTTGGGCGGCACGAGCTCGGCCCAGGTCGGGCGGTCCTGGTAGGCGGCGTAGAAGATGTGGGTCACCTCGGTGAGCTCACCGAGCCTCTTGGCGCAATCATCACGGTCGAGGAGGTCGACGGACACGTGGCGCACCCGCTCAGTGGCCTCGCCGCCGCGGCGCGAGAGCCCGATCACCTCCCAGTCGCCGAGAGCGTCGAGGTGCTCGACCAGGTTGCGGCCGATCACGCCCTGGGCGCCGACGACCAGGGCGACCTTCTGCTGGATGGTGCTCATCGGTTCTCCTGTTTCGACGCATTGGTGCGATGGATTGGTGCGATGGATGCCGACGCCGCCACTGAGGGGCGACCTTGCGTCCGGCGGCGTCAGTGGGTCGTACTACGGCGGTCACCACGAACGCGGGCGGCAGGCCGCCGAGCGGGGCAGATCATCCAGAAATGTCACTGTTTCTCGCCTTTTTTCACCGTTTCCGGCAGATGTCAGCGCTTTCACCTGTTTAGTCAGTCTGGCGTCAGGGTCCGGGATAAGTCCAACTCATAGATTTCATGCTGCTGATAGATTTTGTGCATGCTCAGCCTGCGGCAGCTCGAATACCTCGTCGCAGTCGTCGAGGAGGGCTCCTTCACCCGCGCCGCCGAGATGCTGCACGTCACGCAGCCGGCCCTGTCCCACCAGGTGCAGGCGCTGGAGCGGGCGGTCGGCGCCGTCCTGCTCGAAAGGTCACCGCGCGGCGTCAACCTCACGCCGGCCGGACGCGCCATGCTTCCCCACGCCCGCGCCGCGCTGGCCGACACGGCCGGGGCGCTGGCCGCGGTGCGCCAGGCCATCGGGCTCACCGCCGGCGAGCTGCGGCTGGCGACCGTCTACTCCGTCAGCCTCGGCGTGCTGCCCGAGGCGCTGCGGGTCTGGAGCCGACGCCATCCCGACGTGGACGTGCGGCTGTTCGAGCACCGGCATTCCGACGAGCTCGCCCAGGCGATGGCGAGCGGCCAGGCCGACCTCGCCATCGGCCCCCGCCCGCCGGCCTGGGCGGGGCCGGTGCACACCCTGGGCGTCGAGGAGTTCGTCATCGCGGTCTCGCAGGACGACCCCCTGGCCACCCGGCGAGCGACCGAGGCCGGCCTGGCCACGCTGCGCGACCACCGCTGGGTCCACTACGCGCCCGACAACGGCCTGGCGGAGGTCCTCAACCGCGCCTGCGCGGCCGCCGGATTCCAGCCGAAGATCGCCGTCCGCACCGAGCAGACGGCGTCCGCGCCGATCCTGGCCGCCGCCGGCCTCGGGCCCGCGCTGATCCCGTCGAACATCGTGCCGAGAGGGTACGAGGGCTACACCCTCAAGCCGGCCCCCCGGATAACCCGCGACCTCACCGCCTACACCCGCGCCGCCCCCGACGTCCTCGGCGGCGCCTTCCTCAACCTCCTCCTCGACACCACGAGCGAGAGACTGAGCCGACCGTAGAGCACTAAGTGGCGGCGTGGCGGGCGTCGTAGGCCTCGCGGGAGGCGGCGACGCACGCGCTGTGCCTGCGTGACCAGTTGGTGAGGGTCAGCATCGCCTCGTACAGCTCCAGAGCCATGGGGGTGGCCTGGTATTCGACCCGGGGCGGCACCGTCGGGTAGACCGTGCGCTCCAGCAGGCCGTCACGCTCCAGGTTGCGCAGGGTCAGCGTGAGCATGCGCCGGCTGATGCCGTCGATCAGCCGCTCCAGCTCGGTGAACCTGATCGGCCCGTTGGACGCCGCCACCACGATCTGGATCGGCCACTTACCGCCGATCCGGTCGAGGATGTCGCGCGGCGGGATCGGGCACACGCCCTGCTCCAGCAGAGCCTGAGCGTCGTCCAGTGTCCTGAGCTGCTCGGGTACAGCGGTGTTCCTCTGGGACATGAAAGTGCCTTCTTCCGTCAGGACTCGATGGTCACACATGATGACCACTGTTACAAATCGTTTCCTAAGGAAGTTGGGCCATGAAGAGCAAATGGGCCGCGCTCGCGCTGCTGACCACCACCCAGTTCGTCCTGATCCTGGACCTGACGATCGTGGCCATCGCGATGCCTCCCATGGGCAGGGAGCTGAACCTGACCCAGCAGGACCTGTCGTGGATGACGTCGGCGTACTCACTGGTGTTCGGCGGGGTGCTGCTGCTCGGCGGGCGGCTGGCCGACCACCTGGGCCGGCGCCGGATCTTCGTCGCCGGGATGGCGCTGTTCGCCGCCGCCTCCCTCGCCGGCAGCCTGGCCTCCTCCGGCGAGCTGCTGGTGGCCGTGCGCGCGCTGCAGGGCCTCGGCGGAGCGATGATCGCGCCCGCCGCGTTGTCGCTGGTCATGACCGTCTTCAAGGACGACCCGGCACTGACCAAGGCGCTCGGGCTGTGGGGCGCGGTCGGCGGGATCGGCGCCTCGGCGGGCGTCGTGCTGGGCGGCCTGCTGACCGACTGGTTCGGCTGGCGCTCGGTGTTCTTCGTGAACGTGCCCGTCGGCGTCGTCGTCAGCCTGCTGGCGTTCGTCCTGCTCCCGGCCGCGAGGAGCACCGAGGCCAGGCGTGGGTTCGACGTGGCGGGCGCCGTCACGTCGACCGCCGGGCTGGCCCTGCTGATGTACGCGCTGGTCGACGCCTCCGAGGCCGGCTGGGCCTCCGCCCGCACGCTCGGCGTCGGCGCGCTGGCCCTCGCCCTGATCGCCGCCTTCCTGCTCATCGAGCGGCGCTCGGCCAACCCCCTGATGCCGCTCGGCGTCTTCCGCAGGCCGCTGCTCCGGGCGGGGAACGTGCTGATGTTCCTCGTCGCCTCGGCCATGCAGCCGGTGTTCTTCATCCTGACGCTCTACACCCAGCTCGTCCTCGGTTACAGCGCCACCCAGTCGGGCCTGTCGGTGGTGGCCATCTCCGTGACGATCGCCGTCACCGCGTCCACGCTCGGCGGCCGGGCCCTCGCCAGATACGGGCTGCGCGCCACCGCCGCGACCGGCATGGCGTTCATCACCGCGGGCGCCGCCCTCTACCTGCGGATCGACGTGGGCAGCGACTTCCTGACCGTGCTGCTGCCGTCCGAACTGCTCACCGGGCTCGGGTTCGGCCTGCTCGTCGTCGCCGCCACGGTCGCCGCCACCTCCGACGCCGCGCCGTCCGAATCGGGGATGGTGTCCGGGCTGTTCAACGTGACCCAGCAGGTCGGCATCGCGATGGGGATCGCGGCCCTGGTCTCGATCGCCAGCGCCGTCACCGGCGACGCGACCGCCGCCGAATCGCTGGTGTCCGGCTACCGGGTGGCGTTCCTGATCGCCACCGCGCTGTCCGCCCTCGGGCTGGTGGCCGCCCTGGTTCTCCTCCCGCGCCGCACCGCCTCCGAGGTCCGCGAGCCCGTCACCACCTCCGCCTGACGCGTGCGTCTCCGCTGGAAGAGCCCCATCCTTTACGGCACGCCAAGGGCACGCCACCCATGCCTCGCGTCGCTGGTCGTGACCCGGGCGACCGCGTAGGGGCGGGCGTGGTCACGTCAGGCCCCCCGACAACGGACCCGATGGAGTGGCGTGAATCACCGTCACCGACGCCTCATCGTTGTCACACCCCCCAGCCCGATTCCGTCTTGTGAGTAGGCAAGATTAGGGGGCCCAAATGCATTCGTTGTTGGCCAAGCGCCGCTCGTTTCAGTTCTCCCACTGGTCGTTCATGTTCGCGGAAATCGCCATCTGGTCGTTCGTCGTTCTGGCGGTGACCGGGGCAGTGCTGATGGTGTTCTACGACCCCAGCATGTCCCAGGTGACCTATGACGGCTCGTACGGCCCGCTGCGCGGACTCTTCGTCAGCAAGGCCTTCGACTCGACCATGCATCTGAGCCTGGAGGTGCGCGGCGGCCTGCTCATCCGCCAGGTCCACCACTGGGCGGCGCTCGTCTTCATGGCGGCCGTCGTGTTGCAGCTGCTGCGTATGTTCCTCACCGGCGCATTCCGCCGCCCGCGCACCAGGCAGTGGCTGATCTGGGTGACGCTGCTGGCGCTGGGCATGGCTGCGGGCGAGACCGGCAACGCCCTGCCTGACGACATGCTGTCGGGTGGGAGCCTGTGGCTGATCATGTCGGTTGTGCAGGCCATCCCCGTGGTGGGAACCTGGGCGCTGTCGCTGCTGTTCGGCCCAGACTTTCCCGGCGACAGGGTCATTCCGGTCATGTACGGGGGGCACCTGCTGATCCCGGTCGTCATGGCCGCGCTGCTGATCGCCCGTGAACTGCTGGTGCGGCGGCACGGCCACTCCCGGTTCATCGCCTCGCTGCCGGCGCGGCGGAGCGCACGCCCGACGATGGCGCTCGCGACGATCGGCATGCTGATCATTCTCGGGTTCGGGTTCCAGATTGCCCCTATATGGCTGTACGGCCCTGCCAAGCCGACGCAGATCTCGGCGGGCTCGGTTCCCGACTGGTACATGGGGTTCCTCGACGGCGCCCTCCGGATCATGCCCGGGTGGGAACTCACCATCGGGGACTACACGCTCAGCCTCGCGGTCCTCGTCCCCACACTGGTGATACCCGGGGTCTTCTTCACCGCCCTGGCCGCCTACCCGATGGCCGAGCGCTTCCTCCTCTCGCGACGCAGCCGCCACGACGCGTTGGGCCGACCCAAGACCACGAGCCGCATGGCCCGTGAGACGCTCGCGCATGACCTGCTCGATCGGCCACGCGAGACGCCGGTGAAGACGGCCATCGCGGCCGCCGGCGTCACGTTCTACGGCCTGCTGTGGGCAGCCGCGGCCAACGACCAGATCGCCCACCAGTTCCACCTCGCCGTCGATGCTGTGACGATCTTCTTCCAGTTCACCGTGATCATCGGCCCCGTCATCGCCTTCATCATCACCCGGTGGATCTGCCTCGCACTTCAGCAGACGGATCGCCACGTGGCCGAGCACGGAGTGGAGACCGGGATCATCACGCGGTCCCCGGACGGCCGATTCCACGAACGGCTGGCACCGGCGCAGCAAGAGCGCCAGGAGCCGGCGATCGCCTCAGGAAGATGACAGGCCGAACAGGCCACAGGTTGTGATCGTCGGAGCTGGGGTCGCCGGATACCAGGCGGCGTACCCTGCCGCGCAGGGTGAAAGACGGCCCGCGCGTGACCTGCCTGAACTCGGTTCGACTTGAGCGTGGTCGGGGTGTGGTCAACGATCAGGGCAGTCGTACAGGGCGATCGCCCTAGTTGGGGGGTGAATGATGGTCTCCCCAGCCGCCGAGCGCGGGCGCGCGGTTCGGGAACGGCTACTGAACGCGGCGGCGGAGCTCATCCCTGAACGCGGCTGGGCGGCGGTGAGCACCCGGATCCTCGCCGAGCGCGCCGGGGTGACGCCGAGCGTGGTGCACTACCACTTCCCATCGCTGTCGAGCGATCTCAGGTGAGGTGTCGTGGGCAGCCGTCGGACGAGGAAACCGTCCGTTCCACCGCTCGGACGGTAAAGAAGGCGGCGTATCGGCGGCGGGCCACGTGCCGGTCAGCGGGCGTATCCCTGAAGGTCCAGAGCCCCGTACGGCGCGCGGCGTGCTCTTGGCGTGCCGTACAGAATGAAGGCTTTCACCAGGGAACGCCTCGCACAGCCCGGACGGTCACGCACGCACGGCGTGCAAGAGGAGGATGAGAGCGACTCAGCCGCCCGTTACTCCCACTCGATGGTGCCCGGGGGCTTGCTGGTGATGTCGACGACGACGCGGTTGACGTCGGGGACCTCGTTGGTGATGCGGGTGGAGATGCGGGAGAGCACGTCGTAGGGGACGCGGGACCAGTCGGCCGTCATGGCGTCCTCGGAGGTCACCGGGCGCAGCACCACCGGGTGGCCGTAGGTGCGGCCGTCACCCTGGACGCCGACGGAGCGCACGTCGGCGAGGAGCACCACCGGGCACTGCCAGATCTCGCGGTCGAGCCCGGCCCGCGACAACTCCTCGCGGGCGATGGCGTCGGCCTCGCGCAGCAGGTCGAGCCGGTCGCGGGTGACCTCGCCGATGATGCGGATGCCGAGGCCGGGGCCGGGGAACGGCTGGCGCCACACCATGGCGGTCGGCAGGCCGAGCTCCTCACCGGCCCGCCGGACCTCGTCCTTGAACAGCGTGCGCAGCGGCTCGACCAGGGTGAACTGGAGGTCTTCGGGCAGGCCGCCGACGTTGTGGTGGGACTTGATGTTGGCGGTGCCCGTGCCGCCGCCCGACTCGACCACGTCGGGGTAGAGGGTGCCCTGGACGAGGAAGTCGACCGGACCGTCGGCCATGATCGCGCGCTGCTCGTCCTCGAAGACGCGGATGAACTCACGCCCGATGATCTTGCGCTTCTCCTCCGGTTCGGTCACCCCGTCGAGCGCCTTCAGGAAGCGGTCGGCGGCGTCGACGACCCGGAGCTTGACGCCCGTGGCGGCCACGAAGTCGCGTTCGACCTGCTCGGCCTCGCCCTTGCGCAGCAGCCCGTGGTCGACGAAGACGCAGGTCAGCCGGTCGCCGATGGCGCGCTGCACGATCGCGGCGGCCACGGCGGAGTCGACGCCGCCGGACAGCGCGCAGATCGCCCGGCCGTCGCCGACCTGCCGGCGCACGGCCTCGACGGACTCTTCGACGATGTTGAGCATGGTCCAGGTGGGACGGCAGCCCGCCGCGTCGAGGAAGTGCTTGAGCACCGCCTGACCGTGCTCGGAGTGGAGCACCTCGGGGTGGAACTGCACGCCGTAGAGGCCGCGCTGAGGGTGCTCGAAGGCGGCGACCGGCGTCTCGCGGGTCGAGGCGGTCACCGCGAAGCCCTCGGGGGCGGCGGCGACGCTGTCGCCGTGGGACATCCAGACCTTCTGCGCCGCGGGCAGCCCGGCGAAGATCACGCCCTCGTGGAGCACGTCGAGCTCGGTGCCGCCGTATTCGGCGACGCCGGTGCGGGCCACCTCGCCGCCCAGCGCCTGGGCCATCGCCTGGAAGCCGTAGCAGATGCCGAACGTGGGCACCCCGGTCTCGAACAGGCCGGCGGGGACGACGGGGGCGTTGTCGGCGTAGACGGAGGACGGGCCGCCGGACAGGATGATCGCCCTGGGCCGCTTGGCCAGCATCTCCTCGACCGGCATCGTCGAGGGCACGATCTCGGAGTAGACGTGGCATTCGCGCACCCGTCTGGCGATCAACTGCGCGTACTGCGCGCCGAAGTCGACCACGAGCACTGTGTCGAACTCAGACACCGAGAGATACCCCCAAAAAGGCGAATGCGGTACCTCCAGTGTATCGGCAGCACCCGTTCCACCTGGACATGTCTCATTCGAAGGCGGGCAGCGGTGGGAGCCCGCCCGTGAGCAGGACGTCGGTCTGCCTGCGCAGGCCCGTGCCGTAGTCGGGGTGGGTCAGCAGCAGGAAGCGTTCCTCGTGGATGGCCTCGACGACCAGGTCGGCGACCTGCCCCGGCTCGATGCCCCGCTCGACGGCGGTGTCGAGCCGTTCCTGCGCCTCCGGGTCGTCGGAGCCGCGTGCGATGGACAGCCCCGCCGGGCGGACCTGCTCGGAGTGGTTGATCCGGGTGCGCACCCCGCCCGGGCACAGGGCGGTGACGCGGAGTTTGGACCCGACGGCGGCGAGATCCTGGGCGAGCGACTGCGTGGCCGCGAACGCCGCGTACTTGCTGACCGTGTAGCCGCCCGCCGACGGCGCGCCGAGCAGGCCGGCCACGGACACGGTGTTGACGATGTGGCCCTCGGTGTCCTGCTCGATCATGCGCGGGACGAACGCCTGGATGCCGTGGAGCACTCCCCACAGGTTGACGCCCAGCAGCCAGGTGAAGTCCTCGGGGGTGCGGGTCCAGATGTGCCCGGCCTGGAAGACGCCCGCGTTGTTGCAGAGCACGTGGACCGCGCCGAGCTCGCCGAAGGCCCGGTCGGCCAGGTGGTGCACGGACGCCTCGTCGGAGACGTCGGTGATCTGGGTGAGCGCCTTGCCGTTGCCCGCCAGCTCGGCGGTCTCGGCCAGCCCTCCCGGATCCACGTCGGCGAGCATCAGCGACATGCCCTCGGCGGCGAGGCGCACGGCCAGTGCCCTCCCGATGCCGCTCGCCGCCCCCGTCACCACCGCGACCTTGCCGGACAGTTCTCGCACCGGAACCCTCCCTAGCGCTCGTCTCGCACGCTACAGGATCGGGCAGATCCGTCCAGAAGGTCGGCAAAATCCGGATTCAGGATGTCGCGACGGCGGCGATCTCGTCGAGGAGGGCCTCCAGCGTCTTGTCGTCCGTCGCGGGGGCCATGACCGTGACGCGGAGATGGCGGGCTCCGTGGAGCTCGGTGGAGGTGAGGTGGAAGGAGCCGTCGCGCAGGAGGCGCTCGCGGATGGCGGCCTGGTCCGCGTCGCCGTACCGGAAGCAGACGATGTTGCTCTCGGGCTCGTACGGCAGTTCGAAGCCGGGGCGGCGGGCGGCGAGCTCCCAGAAGCGGTGGGCCGTGGCGTACTGGCGGGCCACGTAGTCGCCGAGGCCGCGCTCGCCGCGCCAGGCGAGGTTCAGGAAGACCTTGAGACCGAGCTCGGCCTTCGTGCACTCGACGGTCCTGCCGATCAGGTCGAAGCCCTGGTCTCCGTAGAAGAGGTAGCTGGCCTCCTGCTTGAAGGCGGCGTCCAGGTCGCCCTCCTCGCGCACGAGCACGGCGGCGGCCAGGGAGGAGGTGCGGAGCATCTTGTGGGCGTCCCAGATGACCGAGTCGGCCAGGTCGATGCCGTCGAGCAGGTGTTCGTGCCGGTCGCTGAGGAGGGCCGAGGCGCCGTGCGCGCCGTCCACGTGGAACCAGACGCCGCGCTCGCGGCACCACTCGCCGATGGTCCGCAGGTCGTCGTAGAGCCCGGTGCCCGTGGCGCAGGCGGACGCGACCAGCGCCATCACCCTTTTCCCCGAAATTTCCTCCGAAATCCCCCCCGAAATCTCGGGCAGGCGGCTGACGTCGATCCGGCCCAGCGCGTCCGTCTCCAGCGGCACCAGCGCGCTTTGCCCCAGCCCCAGGATCGACGCCGCGCGTGACACCGAGTAGTGCGCCGAGGGCGGCGTGAGGATCACCAGGTCGCCCGGCACGCCGTGCTCCCACGCGTCGGGCACCGCCCGGGCCCGCGCGGCCAGCAGCGCCGTCAGGTTCGCCAGCGACCCGCCGTGTGTCAGCACGCCCCCGCCGGCCGGGAAGCCCACCTTGGCCAGCATCCACCTGAGCACCTCGAACTCCACCGTGGCCGCCGACGCGCCCATCTCGTAGATGGCCATCGGGTTGTTCGTGGCGCCGTGGATGAAATCGGCCAGGGCAGCCGGGAAGTCCGGCGACGCGGTCTGGTGTCCCACGTAGGCCGGATGGTGCAGCCTCGTGCCCTCCGCGAGGAACGTCCGCAGAAACTCCTGGTACGTCCCGGGGGTCATCCCGCCCTTCCGGATCAGGTCCCGCAGCCCGAGCCGCTCGGCCAGCTCCCGCGGCGGCTCGCGCCTGATCACGGGCACGGCGCCCCGCTGGCTCTCGTCCACGTACGCCGCCAGCTCACGGACCGTGATGCCGGCCGCCTCGGTGAACTCCTCGATGTTCCACATACCTCGAAATGGTGGTCACTTCCTCAAGGCACGGCTAGCGTGACCGAAGGAAAGGGTGATAATGCCGCATAACACCGAACTGGATTCGATCGACCTGGCCATTCTGGCCGAGTTGCAGAACGACGCCCGGCTGCCCAACAAGGATCTCGCCGACCGCCTCGGTGTGGCGCCCTCGACGGCCCTGGAACGCGTCCGTTCGTTGCGCCGCCGGGGCATCATCACGGGGTTCCGCGCCTGGGTCGACACGGCCAAGCTCGGCCGCCCGCTGCAGGCGCTGCTCGCCCTGCGGGTGCGCCCGCACACCAGCCAACTCGTGGACCCGCTGCGGGCGTTCGTGCTCGCCCTGCCGGAGACGATCACCCTGTTCCACGTCGCCGGGACCGAGGACTTCCTGGTGCACGTGGCCGTGGCCGACGCCGATCACCTGCACCGGCTGGCGCTGGAGAAGTTCCTGGTCCGGCCGGAGATCGTCCACCTGCAGACCACGCTGATCTTCAGGACCGAGAATCAGCCGATCCAGCGGCCATGCGAAATGTAACAATGATCCACATGTCCCTCCGGATCACGACGCTCGCCGAGCGCCCCGAACTCGCCGCCTCGCTGTGGGAGATGGACCACGCGTGGCCCGAGTTCATGCTCAACGACCCCATCGCCGACCTCTTCTACGCGATCGCCGAATCGGCCTACGCCGACTATGTCCTGGTGGCCGACGACGACGCCGAGCCGGGGCGGCTGGTGGCGCGCGCCTGCATGATCCCGTACTCGCCGAAGGGCTCCGAGCTGCCCGACGACGGCTGGGACGCGGTGATCCGCCGGGGCTGGCTGGCCCGCGAGACGGCCGCCGAGACCTCCGCCGTCTCCGCCCTGGAGATCACCGTCAGGCGCGACCTGATCGGGTCCGGGGTCTCCCCCCGGATGGTGGCCGCGATGCGCGACCACGCGGCCGCGATGGGGTTCGCCGAACTGGTGGCACCCGTCCGGCCCAACCAGAAGCACCTCGAACCACACACCCCCATGACCGAGTACGCCTTCCGCACGCGAGCGGACGGCCTGCCGTACGACGCCTGGCTGCGCGTGCATGTGCGGGCCGGCGCGAAGATCGTCAAGGTGGCGCCCCGATCGATGGTGGTCGCGGGCACGCTCGACGAGTGGCGCGCGTGGACCGGCCTGCCGTTCGATCGCACCGGCATGATCGAGGTGCCGGGAGCGCTCAGCCCGGTGCACTGCGACGTGGCCCACGACCACGCGGTCTACGTCGAGCCGAACGTCTGGGTCAGCCACCCACTGCGCTGACCGCCCGCCGGGGCACGTTAGGCCGACCGGCCTGCGGGCAAGCGCCCTGGTATGCCGGAAGAACCGAACACCGCACCGCCCGGACAGAGCCAGCCGTACCCGGGACGAAGCGGTGAGATGGCGCCCGACTACACCGGCGAGGTCCTCGCCCCCATCGGCGGCGAGACCCTTCCGGGGTGAACGCCGTATCCGGTTGATCAGCTCGTACGGCGGAACAGCTCCTGCTCGTGGGCCCGCACGTCGAGCCCTTTCGCGATGCTCCACGTGTCATCGTGATAAGTCGTGAGATGTCGTGGATGTGCGTCGCCGATCACGGACACCACGGTGCCGCCACGGCCCTCGGCGCGCATCCTCTCGACCAGCTCCAGCGCGGCCCAGAGCGCGGTGCCCGACGAGCCGCCCACGGGCAGCCCGGTGACCTCGCGGACGCGCCGGACTGCGGCGGCGGAGGCCGCGTCGGGCACGGGTATCACCAGGTCGACCAGGTCCGGACGGAAGCCGGGCTCCATGCGCGGTCTGCCGATCCCTTCGATGCGTGACGGCATGCCCGTCGCGTAGTCGGACACGTCCAGGGTCCATCCGGGGAAGTACGCGGAGTTCTCGGGATCGGCCACCGCCACCCGCGTCCGCCCCGCGCTGTCCAGGTGCGAGTTTGCGCCCCGAGGGGCGACGAGGGCGCGGGCCCGGCGGCCGAGGGTTGCCGAGGTGGCGCCGGTGCCGGCTCCTACGACCACCCAGTCCGGGCGTACCTGCGCGAACAGCTCGTCGGCGAGGTCGTGCTCGGCCGCACGCCCGAACTGGTCGAGAAAGTGCCCTTCGACCTTCCGTGCCGCGTCGTAGATCGCCAGCGGCGGGGTCACGAACCTGCACTCGCCGCCCAGCTCCTCCACCGGCCGCGCCCGCTCCTCACCGCGCGCGCCCGGCATGACCACGATGTACGGCAGGCCGAGCCGCCTGGCGAACCACGCCTGGGCCACGGCGGCGTTGCCACCGGTGGCCTCGACCACGGTCGTCCCCTCGGTGACCAGCCCGTCGAGAACGGCCCGCCGGAACAGCGCCCTGGCATGCCGGTGCCGCAGGCTCCCGGTCGGATGCGCGGACTCGTCCTTCAGCAACAGCCTGACGCCGGGCGCCGCCACGGGGAACTCGACCAGCGGCGTCGGCGCCCCCGACCGCAGCAGGTCCAGCGCGTCCACGTCCCACCCCATCCGATCACCCTTTCACGCCTCGCAAGGGCATCCACCCCGGACGTATGTGCCGCAAGCCAGACATGCCTGCGTCTTGAGATTCTCACGCGGCCACGTCACGCGGTGAGCCATCCTGTCGATCAACCAGAAGAAGGGAACACCAGGCTATGAGCAACCCGATGCTGGAACCGTGGGGAGTCACCCCGCGTGACCGCCTTCGCCCCATCCGCCCGCGTGGAAGTCCCTTACGTCGAACTGGACCCAGTGACCCAGACCAGCCGCTACTTCGCCCCGTCCGGCCAACCGATCGAGGCGGGCAGGCACGGCACCGACAAGGAGACCAACAAGAACACGACGACCAGCGGCTCTGACAGCGCGAGGCCCGCTAAGGACCACGACAACACCATCGACTACGCCGACGACTGTTGATGATGGATGCTCTGTCCTCGTGATCAACAGCGTGCGCTCTCGCCAACCTCTCTAGGGAAAGGACGTACATGACCGACCGGATGGCTGGACTGGCCGAGCGACTCGTTTCGAGCGGTTGTCTGCACGATCCGCAGTGGAGGGCCGCGGTCGAGCATGTATCCCGCGAGTTCTTTCTCGGTGACGCGGTCTTCCGGCGCGTGAACGGTTCGTACTGCACGCTGTGGGAGCCGGTGCGTCGCCACGACGTGGGCGACGAGGAGTGGCGGCGGATGGCCGACTCCGACGAGTCCTGGGTCACCCAGGTGGACGGTGTCATGGCCACGGCCGCGACCGACACGATGGGCGGGAGCCCGACGTGCTCCTCCACGATGCCCAGCCTGGTGGTGCGGATGCTGGAGGTCGCGGAGATCATGGACATCGACTCGGTGCTGGAGATCGGCACGGGGACCGGCTACTCCACCGCTCTCCTGTGCCACCGGCTCGGCGAAGCTCGCGTGACCTCGGTTGAGTACGACCGTACCGTGGCGGACGGCGCGCGGGCCGCCCTCTCGCGGCACGGCTACTCTCCCACCCTCGTGGTGGGCGACGGCCTCGGCGGCCATCCGGAGAACGCCGAGTACGACCATCTGATCGCCACCTGTTCGGTGCGTTACATCCCCGCGCCCTGGTTGTGGCAGGTGCGTGACGGCGGCACCATCACCGCTCCACTGACGGGCTGGATGCACGGGTCGGCGTTCGCGCACCTCAGGCTCGGCAACGACGGCACCGCCACCGGCAGGTTCCGCGCCGACGACCTCTCGTTCATGCCCGCCCGCCCGCATCAGCCCCCGCCGCGCTCGTCGTTCTACCGGACGGGCCTCGGGGAGCCGCGCGCGAGCCGGATCGATCCGAAGCTGCTCGACGACTCGACCGGCGTGTTCGTCGCCCAGCTCGGCGCGCCTTCGGCCGAGAGGATCGGCGGCGGAGACGAGGTGTTCCTGGTGGACGTGGCCACCGGGTCCCAGGCCACCACGAAACCGGCCCCGGACGGTGGCTGGAGTGTGCGCCAGCACGGGCCGCTCCGGCTGTGGGACGCGGTCGAGGACGCCATCCTCACGTGGCAGCGAGCGGGGTCTCCACACCAGTCGGCCTTCGGTCTCACCGTGATGCACGACGGGCGGCAGCGGGTCTGGCTCGGCGACTCTGACGGGCCGCGCTGGAATCTCCCTGTCTGACCGATCCGCGGCGGCGCCCTGCGCGAAGCCGCCCCAGCGGGCACCCGAACCCGGTCAGATCTCGACGCCGTACGTGCTCAAGACGACGCCGTACGCGGTCAGGGCGGCGTCGTACGTGGCGTGAGTGTCAGGCGGAGGGCTCCGGGAGCGGCGGCGGGGACCACCGGGGTGCGCGGGGCGACCGGCGGGAGCCGGTCGTAGGCCGAGCCGAGGGGCGGACGCGGATCCGCCTCGCCCGCGTTCGGCCAGAACGACATGGCCCGCTCGGCCTGGGCGGTGATGGTCAGCGACGGGTTGACGCCGAGGTTGGCCGAGACGGCCGAGCCGTCCACGACGTGCAGCCCGTCGTAGCCGTAGAGGCGGTGGTAGGGGTCGATCACGCCGGTGTCCGGGGAGTCGCCGATCGCGCAGCCGCCGAGGAAGTGCGCCGTCGCCGGGATGTCGAACAGGTCCAGCCACGACCCGCCCGGCATCCCGCCGATCTCCTCGGCGGCGTGCCGTACCGCCTCGTGACCGGCCGGGATCCAGGTGGGATTGGGCTCGCCGTGGCCCCGCGACGCGCGCAGCCCCCAGCGGGTGCCGCGTACCGTGATCGAGTTGTCCTTGGCCTGCATGACCAGCGCGATGACGGTCCGCTCCGACCAGCGCCGCAGGTTGAGCAGGCGCAGCGCCCGCAGCGGGTGCGCCGCCGCCTCGCGGGCGAACGCGCGCCACCGGGCCTGGCCGCCGTCGATGAGCAGGGTGCGCAGCAGGCCCATGGCGTTGGAGCCGTCGCCGTACCGGACGGGCTCGATGTGCGTGTGGGCGTCGGGGTGGATCGAGGAGGTGATGGCGACGCCGGAGTTGAGCTTCTCGCCGTCGGCCGACAGCCGTTCGAAGCCCAGCAGCGCCTCGGAGTTGGTCCTGGTCAGCATGCCCAGCCGGGCCGAGACGCGGGGCAGCGTGCCGTCGGCGCGCAGCCGGTGCAGTAACCGCTGGGTGCCGTAGGTGCCGGCGGCGAAGACGACCTGCTTCGCGGTGAACGTACGGCGCAGCCGCGCGGACCCGGTCTTGCGGACGTGCACCCGGTAGCCGCCGAAGGGCAGCGGGCGCACCGAGGTGACGGTGCACTCGGCGTAGACCCGGGCGCCCGCCCGTTCGGCGAGGTAGAGATAGTTCTTGGTGAGCATGTTCTTGGCGCCGTGGCGGCAGCCGGTCATGCACTCGCCGCACTGCGTGCACCCGCGCCGTTCGGGGCCGGCGCCGCCGAAGTAGGGATCGACGCCGTCCTCGCCGAAGTAGACGCCCACGGGCGCGAGGTGGAAGGTGGCGGCCACGCCCATCCGGTCGGCGACCTTCAGCATGATCTCGTCGGCCCGGGTGACCGTGGGGTTGGTCACCACGCCCAGCATGCGTTTGGCCTGGTCGTAGTGGGGTGCCAGCTCGGCCTTCCAGTCGGTGATCGACGCCCACTGCGGGTCCTGGAAGAAGGGGTCGAGCGGCTCGTACAGGGTGTTGGCGTAGTTGAGCGATCCGCCGCCCACGCCGGCTCCGGCCAGCACCATGACCTTGCTGCCGCGCTCGCCGCGCAGCACGTGGATGCGCTGGATGCCCTTCAGCCCGAGCCAGGGCGCCCACAGGAAGTCACGCGCCTGCCAGGAGGTGGCCGGCAGCGTGGACTCGTCGAAGCGCCGGCCCGCCTCCAGCACACCGACCTTGTAGCCCTTCTCGGTCAGCCGGAGCGCCGAGACGCTGCCGCCGAACCCGGACCCGATGACGAGCACGTCGAAGTCGCTCATTTGAGCCGGAGCCTCCGCATCGTCTTGAGCGCGGTGCTCAGGACGCCGGCCCACGTCTCGTAGGACAGGTCGAACGGCGGCTCGAACCCCATCCAGCCCGCCTGGGAGGCCACAGTCTGCGACTCGGTGTAGCGGAGCAGGCCCTCCGAGCCGTGCCTGCGGCCGAGGCCGGACGCCTTCATGCCGCCCATCGGGGCGTCGTAGGAGGCGTAGGCGGAGCCGTACCCCTCGTTGATGTTGACCGAGCCGGCCTTGACGCGGGCGGCGAGCGCGCGGCCGCGGGCGAGGTCGGAGGTCCAGACGGAGGCGTTGAGCCCGTAGATGGTGTCGTTGGCCAGCGCGACGGCCTCGTCGTCGGTGGCGAACGGGTGCAGGGCGACCACCGGGCCGAATGTCTCGTTGCGGCAGAGCTCCATGTCCTCGGTGACGCCGGTCAGGACCGTGGGCTCGTAGAACAGCGGGCCGAGGTCGGGCCTGGCCTTGCCTCCGGTCAGCAACGTGGCGCCCTTGGCCAGCGCGTCGTCCACGTGCGCGGTGACCGCGTCGAGCTGGCGGCGGGAGGTGAGCGAGCCCATCTGGACCGACCAGTCGTGGCCCGCGCCCAGCCTCAGGTTGCGCACCTGCCTGGTGAAGCGCTCGGCGAAGGCGTCGAACACGCTCGCGTGCACGTACAGCCGCTCGATCGACAGGCAGAGCTGGCCGGCGTTGGTGAAGCAGGCGCGGATCGCGCCCTGGACGGCGAGGTCGAGGTCGGCGTCGTCGAGCACCACCATCGGGTTCTTGCCGCCGAGCTCCAGGGAGCAGCCGACGAGCCGCTTGGCCGCCTCCTCGGCGATCTTCCGGCCGCCGCGGGTGGAACCGGTGAAGGCCACGTAGTCGGCGCCGTCGAGCAGCGCGTCGCCGATCTCGGCGGGCTCGCCCAGCACGACCTGCCAGATCTCGCGAGGCATGCCCAGCTCGGCCAGCAGGTCGATCGTCCACAGCGTGGACAGCGCGGTCTGCGTGTCGGGTTTGTGGACGAGCGCGTTGCCGGCCATGAGCGCGGGCACCGCGTCGGTGACGCCGAGGGAGAGCGGGTAGTTCCACGGCGAGATGAGCGCGACCACGCCCTTGGGCCGGCGCAGCTCGCTCACCCGGGTGGCCACCGGGAAGACGCCCTGGCGCCTGCGCGGGGCGAGCAGGCCGGGGGCGCGGCGGGCGTAGTAGAGACTGCAGCCGGCGACGTCCAGCACCTCCTCGAAGGCGTGCTTGCGGGCCTTGCCGGTCTCGTTCTGGACGATGTCGAGGATCTCGTCGCGCCGGTCGAGCAGCGCGTCGTGGAGCAGCAGGAACGGCCGCACCCGTTCGGCGGCCGGCAGGGCGGCCCACGCCTCCTGCGCCACCCTGGCTTTCAGGTAGGCCCCGCTGACGTCGTCGGCGGTGGAAACGGGCAGTTGGGCCAGGGGTTCGCCGGTGAACGGCGCGGTGATCTCCCGGGTTTCGCCGCTGGACGTCACGTGCATGACAGAAGGATATTCCGGACAGGCTACCCGCCGGTAGTTTTCGCCGGGCGCGGCATGGGGTGAGAATCCCCTCATGCCTTCCTTCGCGCCGCTCAGACCCGGAGATCCACCCCGCCTGGCCGGCCTGGATCTCCTCGGCAGGCTCGGCGAAGGCGGGCAGGGGGTCGTCTACCTCGCCAGAGACCCCTCCGGCGAGCACGTGGCCGTCAAGTGGCTGCGGCCCGACCTGGCGGCCGACGAGGTGAGCGTCGGGCGGTTCCTGCGTGAGGTGCAGGTGGCCCAGCAGGTTGCGCCGTTCTGCACCGCGGCCGTCCTCGGCACGGGCATCGAACACGACCGGCCCTACATCGTCAGCGAGTTCATCGACGGCCCGTCCCTGCAGCAGGTCGTGCTGCAGGAAGGTCCGCGCACCGGCTCCTCACTGCAGCGCCTGGCCGTCGGCACGGCCACCGCGCTGGCCGCGATCCACCAGGCCGGCATCGTGCACCGTGACTTCAAGCCGGCCAACGTGATCCTCGGCGCCGACGGCCCGCGAGTGATCGACTTCGGCATCGCCCGCGCGCTCGACGCCACCTCGACGATCAGCGGCATGCCGGTCGGCACACCCTCGTACATGCCGCCCGAGCAGATCATGGGGCACACCGTCGGGCCGGCGGCCGACCTGTTCTCGTGGGCCGGGACGATGGTGTTCGCCGCGTCCAGCCGGGCGCCGTTCGGCAGCGACACGATGCCCGCGGTGCTCCACCGGGTGCTCAGCCAGGATCCCGACGTGGGCGTGCTCGACGGGCCGCTGCGCGACGTGGTGCTCGCCTGCCTGGCCAAGGATCCGGCCCGGCGGCCGACGGCCGAGCAGGTGATCATGCGCTTACTCCAGCGCGCCTCGCCCAACCCGGGCATCCTCGCGCAGGCGGCCGCGGTCGCGACCCCCTCGCCGCCCCCGGCGTTCCCGCCACCCGGTGCTTCCCCGATGGACTCGCCGCCCCCGCCGGTGGCCCCGGCGTCCGCGGCATTCCCAACTTCTCAGCCGCCCTTTCCCCCGTCTCTCTCCGGCCCCCATCCCCCTGTCCCGCTCCATTCCGCCCCATACTCCTCCGGGCCGCACCAACCTGGCCCGCATCAGCCGGGTTTCCAGCCGCGACCGCCGCGCAAGGGGAAGGGGGCCGTCATCATCGGCGTGACGGTGGCCGTCGCCGTGCTCATGCTGGCGGCGGTGGCGGTGGCAGTCTCGCGGCAGCAGCCGCAGCTCGCGGCGCCGTCGGCCACACCCACCACCAGGGTGCCGCAGCGGACCACACCCACGCCCGTGCCGGCAAACCCGGTCAAGCGGAAGCTGCCCGGCGGCGCGATCACGCTCTACGAGCACCCCTCCGACGCGATCATCCTCACCTCGTACGAGATCTACGACAAGAAGTCCGACGAATGGCAGGACTACGCCAGGAAGTCGCTGCGCGGCACGTTCACCAAGTACGCCGCCAACTGGGAGTCGCTCGTCTCTCCCGACGGCCACCGGCTGGCCAGCAGGGGCCGCAACTACACCTCCGACAGCTACGACTCGGTCATCATCACCGACCGGCGCACGGGCGCCAGGTCCACGGTGAAGACCGTGCGCGACCCGCTGATCAGCAGCCTGCGCTCCTGGTCCAAGGACGGCTCGAAGCTCCTGCTCAACATCGAGCGGAAGAAGGGCGACGACTGGGTCTACCTGGGATTCGTCATCGTCGACGTGGCCGGCGCCGACGCGACCGTGGTCAACGTGGCCGACGGCTCGATCCGGGGCACCGCGTTCGGCTGGGACGGCGACGAGGAGGGCGTGGTCAACGTCTACGGCAAGGACGAGGGGCTGCGCTTCTTCGACGCCGCCGGCAAGGCCGTCCGCGACGCGCCCGGGGTCGGCACACTGGCCTCGGGCACGCAGGACATCTTCTCGCCCTCCGGCAAACTGTTCGTGACCAACTGCCCGAAGGGCGGCGACGGCGACCACTGCCTCTGGGACTCCGCCACCGGCGAGCAGGTCCGGACGTTCTCCTCCGGCTGCGACAAGATCCTCGGCTGGTACGACGAGACCCACCTGTTCTGCTGGGAGCAGGACGACGCCACCAACGACGAGATCCAGGTCGTGGACTTCGGCGGCAAGCTGGTGCGCAAGCTTCTGGAGATCCCCGGCGAGCTGGACTTCAGCCCTGTCTTCACCGTCAACCCGGCCAGGGGTTCCTGAACCACCCGGCCATGGCATCCGTCAATGTGGTCATGAAGCCGCCGATCCGTACGGCACTGGTCGCCATGGCCCTCGCGACCGCCGCCGCCTGCACCTCTTCCGCCCCGCCGCCACCGAAGCAGCGGCTGGAGGCCGTACGCCTCGTCTCCTACACCAGTTGCGACGAGTTGCTGGCCGGGCTGCGCGAGCGGGCGGCGGAGAACGTCGGCGCGTGGGGCTTCGGCGGCCCCATGGTGAAGTACCTGGCGCGCGACACCGCGATGGCCGTGCCCGAGTCCAAGATCGCCGACACCCCCGAGCACTCCACCACGAACGTGCACGAGGCGGGAGTGGACGAGCCCGACCTGGTCAAGACCGACGGAAACCGGGTCATCACGGCCACCGGAGGCGTGCTGCGGATCACCGACACGGCGACCAGGAAGGTCACCGCCTCGCTGGACCTGACCGGCGGCGACCAGCCCGGCTACCAGCCCGCCGAGTTGCTCGTCTCGGGCGACCGGGCGCTGGTGCTGATGCGGGGCGGCGGGATGGTGTTCGACGCCATCGCGCCGATGGGCGAGACCAGATATCTGCTCGTGGACCTGTCCGGGCAGCCCAGGGTGCTCAGCACGATCAAGCCGGAGGGCGAGTACGTCGACGCCAGGATGGTCGGCTCGACCGTCCGGCTGGTCACCCGCAGCCAGCCCGGCATCACGTTCCCCCGGCCCGCCGACGCCACCTCCGAGGCCGAGCGCACGAAGATCAACCAGGCCACGGTGCGGCGGGCGCCGCTGGAGGCGTGGCTGCCCGAGGTGGAGATCACCGACGCGTCGGGCGCCACCAGGAAGCACTCGGTCCCCTGCGAGCGGGTCAGCCACCCCGCCGACTACACCGGCACCTCGCTGCTCACCCTGCACACGATCGACCTGGCCCAGGGCGTCACGGCGGCCGGCACCGACCCGATCAGCCTGGCGGCCGACGGCGACATCGTCTACGGCACCGGCCAGAGCCTGTACGTGGCCAGCAACCCTCGCTGGTGGTGGCCCGTCCAGCCGCCGGCCGTGGAGGACGCCCCCCAGGCCCCGGTCACCGAGCCGACCCCGTCGGAGCCCACCCCGAAGACCCCGGCCACCGAGGAACCGCAGGAGGAGACCGAGGTGCACCGGTTCGACATCGGCAAGCCCGGCGCCCCCGCCTACGTGGCCTCAGGCAAGGTACCCGGGCGGCTGCTGAACCAGTACTCCCTGTCGGAGCACGACGGCCACCTCCGCATCGCCACCACCCTCACCTCCACCGACCAGCGGACCAGCTCCAGCAGCGTCTACGTGCTGGAGGCCGCCGGCATGCGCAAGGTGGGCGAGGTCGGCGGGCTGGGCAAGGGCGAGCGCATCTACTCGGTCCGGTTTCTCGGCCCGGTCGGCTACTGCGTGACGTTCAAGCAGGTGGACCCGCTCTACACGATCGACCTGCGCGACCCGGCCGAGCCCCGGGTGACGGGCGAGCTGAAGATCACCGGCTACTCCGCCTACCTGCACCCGGCGGGCGAGGGGCGGCTGATCGGCATCGGCCAGGAGGCCGGCCAGCAGGGACGGACACTCGGTAGCCAGGTGTCGCTGTTCGACGTGAGCGACCCGGCCGGCCCGCGCAGGCTGTCGCAGCTGTTCCAGAAGGACTCGGGCTCCGCGGCCGAGTGGGACCCGCACGCGTTCCTCTACTGGCCGAAGACGGGCCTGTCGGTCATCCCGCTCAGCAGCCACACCGACGGGCGCGAGGGCGCCATGGTGCTGCAGATCGACGACTCCTCGGTCACCAGGCGTGGCCTGATCGAGCACCCCCGGCAGCGGGCGGACGGCTACCAGCCCGGCATCCAGCGCTCGATGGTCATCGGTGACTCCATCTGGACCGTCTCCCACGGCGGCGTCCAGGTGAACGACACCACGTCACTGGCCCGGCAGGCGTGGATCCCGCTGCACTGACCCGTCTCCCATCTGGAAGGGCGTCGTTCCCCTGGATCGGCGCCCTTTCGTATGGACACGATCTCACAAATAATGAAAAATCCACTGACACTTTGTAGTCCGGGCCGGGCGGTGCGGCATGCCTTTCGTGGGACGACAGCGCGAGCTCCGCCGGTTGGCGACGGCTCTCGGCCGCCCACCGGTCGTCGTCCTGATCGAGGGAGAGGCGGGGGTCGGCAAGACCCGCCTCCTGCACGAGCTGGCCGGACACCCCATGCTGATCGGCCGCTGCCACCCGATGCGCTTCCCGTACGGCCCGATCGTCGAGGCGCTGCGGGACACCTGCCCACCCCGCGACCTCAACCCGGTGACCGGCGCGTTACGCCCTTTGTTACCCGAGTTCGCCCAGCTACTGCCGCCCGCCCCGCCTCCGCTCCCGGACCCGCAGGTCGAGCGGCATCGTCTGTTCAGGGCGGTGCTGTCGCTGCTCGGCTCGCTGCAGCCGATCACGCTGGTGGTCGAGGACGTGCACTGGGTGGACTCCGACACCAGGGAACTGCTCGCCTTCCTCGCCCGGTGCCTGCCCGAGGCGGTCAACCTGGTGCTCACCTACCGGGCCGAGGACCTGTGCCATCCGGTGGCCGAGCTGCTCGCGCACCTGCCACCACACATCGACCACGCCGAGCTCGCGCTGGCCCCGCTCGACGCCGGGGAGACCGAGCTGCTGGCCAGGCACCTGCTCCCCGAACCCCGTGACCTGTGGCCGCTCACCAGGGGCGTCCCGTTCGCCATCGAGGAGTTGGCCCGCATGCTCGCCGAGGGCGGGGAGCCGGGCACGCCGCCCGCGCTGCGCGACGCCGTACTCCTCAAGCTCGGCTCGCTGCCGCTCGCCGCGCGCAGGCTCGTGCAGGCGGCGGCGGTGCTGCCGGAGCCGGCCGGCGAGCAGGCGCTGGCCGCCGTCGCGGGCGTGCCGCCCGAACAGGGCGAGCGCGGGCTGGCCGAAGCGCTACGGCGCGGCCTGCTGTGGGAGTCCCCACCCGGCAGGTACGGCCTGCGCCAGCCGCTGACCAGGAAGGCCCTGTACGACTCGATCACTCCGGCGGTCCGGCGCAGGCTGAACCGCCGGATCGACGCCCCTGCCCAGCCGCAGGGCACCCTGTCACCCAGGGAGGAGCAGGTCATCAGGCTGGCCGCCGACGGGCTCACGAACCGGGAGATCGCCGAGGACCTGTTCCTGTCGCCCCGGACGGTCGAGGTGCACGTGGCCAACGCGCTGCGCAAGCTCGGCCTGAGCTCACGCAGGCAGCTACGGACTACGTAGTCGCAATACGTGTGCTTTACGTATGGCCTGGAGCCTGATTTGGGCTCATGTTTCAGTGGTCCCCATCCGCCACCCCAGGAAGGGCTCACGCTGCCATGCGACGACGCACCCCCCTGCTCGCGTTACTCGTCAGCGCGCTGGCGTTACTCATGACGCCGATCCCGGTCCACGCCTCCGTCCCGGCCTCGGCCGAGGAGGGCTCGTACATCGTCCAGCTCAACCCGAGCAAGCTGCGGGCGGCGCCACGAGCGATCGCCGAGGACCAGGTGAACCAGCTGGACGGCAAGCTCGTCGGCGTCTACGAGCACGCCTTCAAGGGCTACACCGCCCGCCTGACCCCGGCCGCCGCCGAGGCGCTCAAGAAGAACCCGAACGTGCTCACCGTCGAGCCGGACGCCGAGGTCGTGGCGTTCCCGCAGACCACGCCGACCGGCGTCCGGCGGGTCTTCGGCCCCGACAACCCCAACCTGGACATCGACGGCGTCGACGACGTCCGCATCGACGTGGACGTGGCCGTCGTCGACACGGGGGTGGACTTCGACCACCCCGACCTGAACGTGGTCGCCAGGGCCAACTGCACGACCGGCTCGTGCGTGAACAACTCCGGTGACGACGACAACGGTCACGGCTCGCACGTCGCGGGCATCGTCGGCGCCGTCGACAACACGATCGGCCCGGTCGGCATCGCGCCCGGCGCCCGCATCCACGGCGTCAAGGTGCTCAACTCGGCCGGCTCCGGCACCCTCGCGGCCATCGCCGCCGGGATCGACTGGGTGGTCGCCCGCGCCTCGACCATCGAGGTCATCAACCTGAGCCTCGGCTGCAGCGGTTGCTCCAGCAGCGCGATCAGCACCGCGATCACGAACGCCGTCAACGCCGGCGTGGTCGTGGTCGTCGCGGCCGGCAACAGCAGCGCGAACGCGTCCTCCTTCTTCCCGGCCAACCACGCCGACGTGGTCACCGTCTCGGCGCTGACCGACATCGACGGCCTGCCCGGCGGCCAGGGCGGCAGCACGCTGCCGTGCCGCACCGAGACCGACCAGGACGACACGCTGGCGTTCTACTCCAACTACGGCGCGACCGTGGAGATCGCCGCGCCCGGCACCTGCATCTACTCCACGTGGATGAACGGCGGCTACAACACCATCAGCGGCACCTCGATGGCCAGCCCGCACGTCGCGGGCGCCGCGGGCATCCTCACCTCGGGCGCCAACAAGCCGACGACCAGGGCGGGCGCGCTGGCCGTACGGAGCGAGCTGATCGCGACCGGCAACGCGAACTGGACCGACGACTCCCCCGACGGGGTCAAGGAGCCGCTGCTCGACGTGCACGACGCGACCAGGTACCCGCCGGGGACCGGCGGCAACCGGCCGCCGACGGCGTCGTTCACCTCATCCTGCGTCCAGTTGGCCTGCTCGTTCGACGGCTCCGGCTCCGCCGACTCCGACGGCACGATCGCCTCGTACGCCTGGAACTTCGGCGACGGCTCGACGGGCACCGGCGCGACGGCGAGCCACACGTACGGCACGGCGGGCACCTACACGGTCACCCTCACCGTGACCGACAACGCGGGCGCCACCGGCTCCACCACCAGGCAGGTCACGGCGGGCACCCCGGCGAACCAGCCACCGGTGGCCAACTTCACGCAGACCTGCCAGGTGATCTTCATCTGGCGCTACTGCAACTTCAACGGCTCGTCCTCGTCCGACCCCGACGGCACGATCGCCTCGTACGCCTGGAACTTCGGCGACGGCTCGACGGGCACCGGCGCGACCGTCCAGCATTTCTACAGCTCGGCCGGCGCGAAGAGCGTCACTCTCACCGTGACCGACAACCTGGGCGCCACCGGCACGATCACCAAGACCGTGACGGTTCCCTGACCTTCGCGGATCGGGCGGCCCGTCGTCACCGGCGCGGGCCGCCCGTCAAGAGTGTTCGGGGATCGCGACGGGCACGATCGGGGCGCCGCCCCCAGACGGTGCCTTCGCAGGCCCCTCTTTGTAAGGTTGCGAAGATTCTATTGCCTCGCGCCTAACCTCCGTGGTCAGGGTAATCAGGCTCGATCACTGCTTCGGTTGGGGAAAGGAATGGATCTCCCCGTTCGGTTATTTCTCCGTTCGCGAGCACGATCGCCTTGAAGGCATTGCCTCCCGGCCATGATTGGGCCTCGTCGTCCCATTCGTAGACCAAGCCATATGACTCTGGCGCCGCGCTGGCGACCGAACGGAGGAGGTCTGCCACGTCGAGGGCTTCCTGGCCTCGATGGTTCGTGTTGGCGACGAGCGACAGGAAGTATTCTCCGTTGACCGCTCGCAAATCGAGCGTCCCGGCCTGCCAGGCATATGAATCGATGAGGCGCTGAACTTCGCGCACGCTTTCCCTGATCTGGTCGAGCTCATCCTCGGTCTCGGGATGCCGTATTACCAGCCACCCGGTAGCCTGATACACCCTTTACTCCTTGCCCTCGATGCCGATGCCGTTTTCCGGACCTACTATAGCGGCCGCGTATCGATGACGGGCTTGACACCGTAGCGGTCGCCGTATTTCTGCAACGCCTTCAACACATCGGGATGTGGTGCGCCGTCGAAGTGGAAGTACGGTCTGCGGCCAGTTTTTATTGCCATCTCGAAAGTCGCCTTGGCCTGGGCTCGGAACTTCTTGTTGAGTACGAAGTTGGCGGGTTTGGACTGCGCCACGTAGTCGGGCGACACGGCATCGAATTCACGACCGCTGGAATCGTTCTCGAAACGTACCCTGGACTTTCCGCCCAGCCGTCTGCCGAGAGCGTCTGCCGCCGGGTCTGGTTTGTTGACGGTTATAAGCCGACCCATGCCCCTGTTAGGCACTCTACGAACTATGTCAGCGATTCTCTTGAACAACCGCGTGGCCGATGATCTGACGCTTCTTGAGAGACTGCGAGCGGCTGCCTGCAGACCCTTTGTCACGGCTCTGCCAAGACTCTTGAAGAGGCCACTGCCTCCCGTAAGGATCCCCAAGAGGCCTTCCGTGCCCCAAAAACCAGCTGCTCCAGAGTTGGAGTCAGGGTCGTAGCCTTGCTCCTTCATCCACGTCCTGAGCGGTTTCTTCAGCAGATCGCGAGTCGACGGGAGGCCGCTGATCGCGCTCCGCCAGTCGTCCCTGGAGATCTGTCCATGCAGCAGGGCCATATCGAGCGCGTCGATCGCCTGATCGACGGCATTGTCGAGCGCTCCCGCCATCACATCTTCCCAATCGGTACTGATGTGACCGTCGAGTTCGACATTTGATATGGGGTTACCGCCGGTGAAGGCGTAGCGGTTGGCGGTCCAAGGATCCAGGGAGAGGGACAGGTCGTCGAGGGCGTCGTTATAGGTGTCGAGGTTGAGGAAGCGGTTGAGGCCGGGGTTGTAGTCGCGGAACCCCATGTCGTACATGCCGGTGGAGTTGTCCCAGCGCTTGCTGTTGAAGCGGTAGGGGTTGTACTCCTCTTTGGCGGTGGGGTCGACGGGATCGGGTTTGTCGACGCCGGTGAAGAGTTTGTCGTCGTTCCTGCCGTAGGCGGTGTAGCCGTAGGTGGCGCGGGTGTCACCGGTCTCTGAGGTGATCTGCTCGACGTCGGTGTGGACGTTGTAGCCGTAGTAGGAGGATTCCTCCCGGTCGTCGTCGGTGAATTTCACCTGCGACAGGCGCTCACCCCAGGGCGAATATTGGAAGGACCTGACCAGTTTGCCGGCCACCTCCTCATCCAGGACCTCAGAGGACAGGCCGAGGTAGGAGTAGGTGGTGGTCTTGGCTGAGGCGGTGCCTTCCTTCTCGGTCTTGGTGGTGGTGCGATCGAGCGGGTCGTAGGTGTAGCTGGTGACCGTGCTGGTGGCGCCGTCGCTGCCGAGTTTCTCGTGTTTGGTGACGTGGTCGAAGCCGTCGTAGGTGTATTTCTCCTGGGTTTTGCCGCCGCTTTGGATGGTGCGCAGCCGGCCGTAGGGGTCGTAGGTGTAGGTGCTGGTGGCTCCGGCGGTGACCGACGTCATGAGGCGGTCGCGGTCGTAGGTGAAGGTGGTCTGCTCGCCGAGGACCTCTTCTTGCCAGACGTTGCTGTTGGCGTCGTGGGAGTAGGTTTCGGTCTCGGCCGCGCCGCCGCCGATGGGGGTCTTGGTGACCTTGGCGATGCGGTCGCGGGGGTCGTAGGTGTAGGCGTATTCGTGTTCGAGGTAGGCGCCTGGGGTGTCGGCGTTCTGGATTTTGGCCGTGTCGCGGGCGCGGTGCAGGTTGCCCTGGTAGCCGAGGGTGTGTTCGGCCACCACTGTCGTGTTCGGCTTCTTCTCGAGCGAGTGGCGCAGGACGCCGGACAGGAAGTAGTCGTAGGTGACGGTGTTGCCGTTGGCCTTGGTCTCGCTCAGGCGTTCGGCGCGGGGGGTGTAGGTGTAGCTGGTGGTCTTCGGCGCCGTGTCGGTGGCGTTCTTCTTGTTGACGACCTGGTCGACCAGGTCGCGGATGTCGTAGCGGTAGGTGGCGAGGGTTTTGTCGTGGGTGCGCTGGGTGACGGCGCTGTTTTCGTTGTAGGCGTAGGTGGTGGTGTTCTTCAGGGCGCCGTTGAGCTTTTCGAGGATCTGGTCGATCTGGTTGAGGTTGGTGTAGGTGATGTCCCACAGGTCGATCTTGGCGGTGGGTGAGCTGTCGGTGATCTGGATGAGGTTGGCGTTGGGGTCGTAGGTGTAGGCGAAGTCCTTGGCCTCGGTGTCGGTTTCGCCGCTGTTGTCGCGCACCAGTTTGACGGCGTCGGCAACGACACTGCCGTTGGCGTCGTCGGTCAGGGTGACCGAACCGGTGGTGCCGGCGGTGAAGGCGTAGCTGCCGAGTTCGACCCAGTCGCCGGCGTTCTGGGTTTGGTCGATGGTGGTGTTGGCGGTGCCGCCGTCGTGGTTGATCGTGTACTTGGCGTTAGTGGCGGTGGCGCCGGGCGGGTATTGGGCGTAGAGGGTGTAGCTGCCCGCGGTGGGGGTGGTCAGGTTCCAGGTGAAGCTGCTGGAGCCGGTGCCGGCGGGGGCGGTGGCGTAGTCGTAGCCGACGAATCCGTCGGTGGCGGTCACCGTGGTCTGGGGGCCGACGATGTTGGAGGCGGGGGTGCCGCCGCTGGTGGTGGTCCACGAGCCGGTCGTGGTGACCTGGCCGGTGTCGGAGTTGTCGCCCATCACCACGTCGAGGCCGAGCGGGGTGCCGTCGTCGGAGTGGGTCTTGAGTTTGCCGTCGGGGTAGTAGGTCCAGTCCAGTGCGCGCTGGCTGGAGCCGCCGGCGCTGGTGACGGTGCGATTGGTCTGCAGGCCGAGCTGGTTGTAGTCGTAGGTGGTCTTGATGTCCCACGGGTCGGTGGTGGTCTTGGACCAGCCGTTGTCCCAGTAGGACATGGTGGAGACGTTGCGCACGCTCTGGCCGTGCGAGGGCGGGTGGGAGATCTCCTTCAGCCGGGAGACCGCGTCATAGGCGTATGAGACTTTGTCGGGGGTGTTGTAGACCGCATCGTCGGGGTCGAAGGGGTAGATCTGCTCGATCGGCCGGTTCAGCTCGTCGTAGACGGTCTCGTTGACGAAGTCGGCCGGGTCGTCTGTGGTTTCCACGCCGCGCGGGGTGATGGTCTTGGTCTGGTTGCCGACCTGGTCGTAGGCGTACTGGGTGGTGACGTACTTGATCACGCCGCCGGTTTCGGAGTGCGGGACCTTGGTCTCGATGACATCGCCGCGCTCGTTGTAGTCGGTGTAGGCGGTGTTGTTCTCCTGGTCGGTCTGGGAGACGACCAGGCCGTCCAGGTCGAAGGCGACGCTCGTGGTATATCCGGCCGCGTCGGTGGTCTGGGTGACGCGGTGGTTGCGGTCGTAGGTGTGGATCGCGGTGTGGTCGCCGGTGTCGGCGGTGGCGTTCTTGCGCGGGTCGACGACCTTGACGGTGTTGCCGACGTTGTCGTAGGTGTAGCTGATCTTGTGCTGGTCGGCGTTGAGGACGTCGGTCAGCTGGTAGATCGGGTCGTACTCGTAGGTGGTGGTGAACTGGGCCGCGTCGGCACCGGGCAGGTTGCCCTTGGGCTCGATCTGGGTTTTCAGGTTGCCGGCCAGGTCCCAGGTGAAGCTGGCCTTACGCTCGTCGCCGCCTTGGCTGTCCTTGGGCAGGGTCGACTCGCGTAACTGGTCGGCCGCGTCGTAGTCGGCGGTGGAGACGGCGCCGTTGGGGGCGGTCGTCGTGGTGATGTTGTCGTTGCGGTCGTATTCGGGTGCCGGGGTGGTGATGAACACGCCGGCGTCCTGGTCCTTGGGGACCTTCGACTCGAGTGGACGTTTGAAGATGTCGTAGGTCTGGGTGGTGGTCTTGCCCAGGGCGTCGGTGACCGACAGCACGTTGCCGCGCGCGTCGTAGGCGGTGATCGTGTCGTTCAGTTCGGCGTCGGTGATCTTCTTCGGGTAGCCGGAGGGGTGGTAGTCGCCGAATCCGGTGGCGTTGCCGTTGGCGTCGGTGGCCGTGGTCAGCTGGCCGAGCGGGTCGTAGGCGTAGGAGGTGGTGTAGTCACCAGTGGCCGCCGAGGCCACGCCCAAGGGGTCGGTGACCGTGGTGAGGTTGCCGTTGGCGTCGTAGCCGAACCGCCACCTGCGGCCTTCCGGTGAGGTCTTCTCCACCAGGTCGGCGACGTAGCCGTTCAACCCGGTCTGGTAGGCCAGCACGGTGGGGGCGGTGCTGTTGTGGTTGGCCTCGGCGTCCTTCAATTCGAGGGGGTAGCCGGTCTTCTGGTCGTAGGTCCAGGTGGCGTAGGCGCCGTTGGCCTCGGTCAGCCGCTCCACGCTGTGATCTGGGGTCCACTGCAGGGTGGTGGTCTCGTTCTTGGCGTTGGTGATCGTGGATGGCCGGCCGTAGGCGTCCAGTACGTACGCCGTCTGATGCGTCAGCGGGTCGGTGACGGTGGCGTGCATGACGCCGCCCTGCGGCCCGTCCGGATCCACGTAGTCGAACTTGGTGACGCCGTCGAGCCGGTCCGTGAGGGTCTCGACCTTCCACTTGTCCTTCGGGTCGACCGGCGCCTCGTAGTAGGCCAGATCGGTGGTGTTACCACGCGGATCGGTGACCGCGACGAGTTTGACGTTCTTATTGCCCTGGGTGGCCTTGTAGGTGAAGGCGAACGTCTTCGCCTCTGGGGCGCCGGCGCCGTCGACCATCTTGGCCATCAGGCCCTTGTCGGTGTAGGCGAAGGTCACCTTGCGGCCGGCGATGTCGGTGATCGACTCGACGTTGTCGATGATGTGCGGGTTGGTCAGCTTCGTAGCCGGCACCTCGTCGCCGTCGTCGTCGATGTAGGTGTAGTCCTGGCCCTTGGCGTAGTAGTCCAAGGTCAGTGTTCTGCGGCCGGCGGCGTCGGTGAGGTACTGCAGGAACTTGGTCGGCTTGTTGTTGGACTTGCGTCGTTCGTAGGTGAACGACATGGTGTTGCCGTTCTTGTCGACGATCGCCGACTGGAAGCCTTCGGTGTCGAAGAAGAACTGGGTGCGGTCCGGCTTGGTGAACACCCAGGCGCGCTGGGCGGCGAGCTCCCGGTCGTTGGGCTGGCCCTCGAAGCCGGCCGGGTCGACCTGCTGCAGGTACAGGTGCACGCCGCGCGGGTGCTTGTAGGCACAGGTGGTGTAGGTGCAGTCGGTCTTGCCGGGAGGGTCGAGCGTCCACACGTGCGCGGTGCCGTCGCCATCGGTCAACCGAACCTGGTCTGGCCAGGTCTGGCCGGGCGGGTGGAACTGCAGCTGCGAGCCGAGTTTGGCCAGGGTGGAGGTCTGCAGGCTCCAGCCGTAGCCGAGCGAGGCGGCGCTGGTGTCCAGGCTGTTGTAGGTCATCCGGGCGAACGTCTGCGCTCCCCGCGACGGGTTGGAGAAGGCGTTGTAGCCCCACACCACGTTGCCGGCGTACAGGTTCGTCAGCGCGGTCGTCCCGGCACCGGTGTTCTTACCGGTGTAGCCGTAGAACTTCTCCAGCCCGAGCAGGTCGGAGGTCGGGGAGTCGACGCGGATCTGCTGCGGCAGAGTCGGCAGCTGGTGGGAGGCCGACTTCCAGTTGTTGGTGACCGTGTCCTGAACGTCCCACACCAGCTGCGTGCCCTCGGCCAGGTTCGTGCTGGTCGTGCTGATAGTGGGGGCCTTGACGTCGGTGTAGACCGTCGCCGATTCGCCGGGGGCCAGGCTGTAGGGCAGCTGCTTTTTGAGCTGGTTGTCGGGGGTGGAGATATCGGTGCCGTCGGGCAGTTTCCAGTGGTAGCCGACCGCGGTCTTAGCGGCGTCCCAGGTCTCGTTGGTGGTGTTGGTGACCACGACCGGGATCCGCCGGGTCGCGCCGGCATCCAGCCGTTCGGGAGTGCCGGGGACGTAGAAGGTGGAGGATCCGGCGGCTTTCTCCTTGTAGGTCACGCGCAGTCTGGGCCGCAACACGCTCTCGTCGGCCTCACCGGACAGGAAGGAGACCGACTGCTTGGCGGTGCCGGCCTCGTTTGCGACCTTGACCAACAGTGCCTTGGTGGCGGCAGGGTCGGCCAGCCAGGCCTTGGCCGCGTCGGTGACCGTCCACTGGCGCCAGCCCGGTGTGGCGTTCACTCCAGATATCGTGTTCAGGGCGGTGGCGTCGATGTCGCCGCCGGGACTGGTCCACGGGCTGGTCCAGGTGGCTGATTCGTCGAAGCCCCTGGTCAGCTTGTGCGCGGCCAAGCTCGCCCCGGTGCCGTTGGCGTTGGCTCCCCACAGCGACAGCGTGGCCTGGCTGATCTCGGCGTCCGCCGGCAGTCGTGCGGCGAAGTCGTCGAATTTCACCACCGCGCGGGTGTTACCGAGAGTGGTGGTGGTGTTGCCGACCTGCAGCCGTTTCTGCCCGCTGACCTCGTCGTGACCACTGGATGGTTCGCCGGAGGACAGCGTGGTGTCGGCATCGGCGTACAGGACCGTGGTGATCTCCCCCGGCCTGGGCAGGATCACTTGCAGACTCTGAGACGGTGAGGTCTGTCCGTTGGCCAGCACCGCCTCCACCCAGTAGCTGGCCTCGTGAATGTAGGACGGGTCGGCCACCGCGTCGGGCTCGCCGCCGCTGGCCGTGTCGGTGTAGGAGGTGACATCGGCCGGCAGCGTGGTGACCAGGGTGTCGTAGCCGTCGGAGAAGCCGCCGCCGATCTGGCACCCGGACGGGCAGGTGCGGTGCAGCTCGTAGCCGGCCAGGTCGTCGGAGGCGTCGCCGGGCGTGGGGTCGGCATAGGCGGTCCACGACAGGGAGGCGCCCACCGAGGTGGCCGTGGTGACCGGCTTGAGGGTCACGCTGGGCAGGCCGTAGGTGACCACCAGCTTGGGTGTGTTGACCTGCTCGACCTGCATGCCGTCGCCGCCGTAGGCGGTCTCGGAGGCTGCCTCGTACACCGGGCCGCCGACCGGGGCCGTCGCCGACTCATCGGCCGCCTTCAACATCAGCCCGTTGGTCCAATACGGTTGCGACAGCCAGCCCTGCACGACGTTGGTGACGTTGAACGCATGCCAGCGCGACAGCTCGCCCGGCTGCCGGGTCACCGTCGCGGCCGCGGTGGCGTTGAAACTGGGCTGCCCGTTCCAGTTCACATCGAACGACGACCAGTCCGAGGTGATCTCGTGCGCGCCCACCGTCACCGGCCCGGCTTCGCCGAGCGCCTGGTCGAAATACACCTCCAGACGGGCGTCGTCGACCAGCACGTTCTCATCCGGCAGCTCGTCCACCACCTGGATGTTGATCAGGGAACGGTTGATCGCGCCCGCGCTGGTCTTGCCCACCGGCAGCCGCCAGTTGTCGGTGTAGTTGGCGTTCGGGGCCGCCGAGTTGACGTAGGTGTCCTCGGCACCGGCCCAGTTCGGCTGCAACCGGATCGTCGGGTCGATCACCACCGGCCACTTACGCTCCGGCGCGGCCAGCCAGGCCGCGTCCGGCTTCAGCGTGATCGTCGCCTCCGCCCCCTGCTGGCTGACCTCTTGTGTGACCGCCTCGGAGTAGCGGCTGCCATAGGGCGAGGCCGGATCCTTCTCGGCATCGAACATGAACGGCTTCGGGATGGCGAACGCCGCCGTGCCGTCCTGACCGATGAACGCGATCGATCCATCCGGACGGGCCTCGGCCCGCAGCCCGCCCGTTTTGACGGTGAACGTCAGCGACGTGCCCGCCGCCGGGGCCTTGGTCAAGACCAGATACTCCTTCACCCCTTCCGAGGTGACCTGGTAGACCAGATCGACGCCGTCCCACACCCCCGGATAGGTGACGGTGGAGCCGTTCACCTTCGGCGTCAGCTGCCGCCCATCGCCGGCCACACCCAAGATGAGCTGCCCCGAACCGGCCTTGACCTGCACCAGCTTGTCGGACCTCTCGCCGAACCGGGTAGTGAATCCGGCCTTGTCGTTACCGTGGACGAACCCGTCCTGCGAGGCTGTCTCGATCCGGGTATCGATCGGCTGCCAATCACCCTTGCCGTCCCGGTAGTGCAGCGGCAGGGTCGATACCTCGGCCTGCAACCGGCCGTCCTCCAACTCGTACACGCCGGCGAACCGGGAACGCTTGCCTGGCAACTCCTTGACCCGCTTGCCCGGCGGTGCGGCCACCCGCCTCCGCTGCGCCGGACCGGCGTTGCGGCCCGGCAGGGTGATCTTCTGACCGCTGGGGCGCATCTCCCCCTTCGGCTCCTCGGCGAACCAGCCCGCGACCTGGCCCGACAGCCAGGTCGCCACCCGATCGAGCACCCCGGGCCCACCCGAGACCACCCTGCCACCCTGAGCCAGCGCGGGCGGCACCGGCGCCAGCGAGAACACCAGCGTGAGCGTGACCGATAACGCGATCAACCGCCGCAGGCGGGCACGGAAGCGGCGAACAGAAGAGACGGGCAGGGGATCGGCAGACTGTTTGCGGGATCGCAACGACACGAGGCGCTCCTCAGGCATGGGTCACCAGGGGGTAAGCGAGATGGATAAAGAGAACCTAAAGATCTCGACGAACAAAACACCCGAATTACGCCATGACACGCAGACACGGTCAATAGTCACGGAATGCGACTTACCGGACTTTCGAACATACGAGCCCAGCACAGCGTGAAGGCATCCTCCGCTGCGACAATCTCCACGAAGACGACTTTCACCACGACAAACAGCCAGTGTCACTGTCCGTAATAACCGCAGATCGCGTCCGCGGCGCCAACGGCGGCGTGATCAGACTCACAGCAAGCTCACAGCAAACCGCCCCCGCGCGGACACTACGAAGTCCCGCCGACTGACCTGCCCAAACCCGCCGTCGTCCTGACCGGCGTCTTGACGAGCTCTGCCATCCGTGTCTAGATCAAACGGTTTCCATCAGATCAGACGGGGAGATCATCATGGCGTCGAAACGGCGATCCTGACTGTGACAGCCCAGCCGTCCTCACCAGCCCGCGACCACCACTACCGCACGCCGATCCTGAGGATCGTCCTCACCCTCTCAGGCCTGCTGCACCTGGCCCTCGCCGCCATCCTGATCAGCCTCCCCGGCTTCCCCCACTCACTCGACTGGTTCGACACCCCCGACGATCACACCACCAGCACACCCCCCGCCGCACTCCTCATCCGTCACACCACCGGATCAGCCGCCCCCACACCTCGCAGCCGGCCCGCCATCACACCAGCATCGTCGGCACCATCCAGTCGCCCATTCAACACACTGACGTCACCGTCACCGATCCTCACGAAAACCACCTCCCACCCGACTCCGACCAGAACCAAACGCACCCCCGTAATAGCGACGATCGCGAACCCACAAGCCGCCATCACACGTGAGACAAGCACCCGCCCCACCACACCGCCGAGCGCCCCGCCCGAACACGCGCCGCCAGGCCAGACCAGACAACCCCCCGGCCAAGCAGCCGACCGAACACCTCCCGGCCAGGCCGCCACCAAGGATCACGGGCCGGCGAACAAGCCACCCGACCACCACTCCGGCGGACCGCACGGAAACCTCAACAAGCCCCAGCACGCCAACGACCCACCGGCACGGTGACCAGCCGACATACGAATCGCACACCGATCCTCAGGACCGCTCCCAGCATTGCGGGGTACCGCACCTGGTCCGCGCCGTGCGCCCTGGCCTTCGAGGAACCGCGCCACCGGCGCGGGCCGCCCGTCAAGAGTGTTCGGGGATCGTGACGGGCTCGATCTCGGGGGCGCCGAGCCTGATCGCGTCGGCCTCCTGGTCGGTGTCCTGCTCCTGGGAGAGCCGCTCGGCCTCCACCCGCTTGGTGAAGTACTCGACCTCCCTCTTGACCTGCTCGGTGTCCCAGTCGAGCGGCTCGGCCATCAGCTCGGCCGCCTCCTGCGCCACGGCCAGGCCGCGGTGGAAGGTCTCGATCGAGATGTGCGTGCGGCGGGTCAGCACGTCGTTGAGGTGCCGGGCGCCCTCGTGGGTGGCGGCGTAGACGACCTCCGCGCGCAGGTAGTCGTCGGCCCCGCTGAGCGGCCGGGCCAGCGTCGGGTCGCGGTCGATCAGCTCCAGCACCTCGTCGATCATCGAGCCGTACCTCTGCAGCAGGTGCTCGATGCGGGCCACGTGCAGCCCGGAATTGTGCGCGAGCCGGTACCTGGAGTTCCACAGCGCCTGGTAGCCCTCGGCGCCCACCAGCGGGATCCGGTCGGTGCACGAACGCGGCACCCGCTGGTCCAGCCCGTGGGCCACGGCGTCGACCGCGTCCTTGGCCATGACCCGGTAGGTCGTGTACTTTCCGCCCGCGATCATGACCAGCCCCGGCACCGGGTGCGCCACCACGTGCTCGCGCGACAGCTTCGAGGTCTCGTCGGACTCCCCCGACAGCAACGGCCGCAGCCCCGCGTAGACGCCCTCGACGTCGTCGCGCGTCAACGGCACCGACAGCACGGCGTTGACGTGGTCGAGCAGGTAGTCGATGTCGGCCCGGGACGCGGCGGGATGCGCCTTGTCGAGGGTCCACTCGGTGTCGGTGGTGCCGATGATCCAGTGCCGCCCCCACGGGATCACGAAAAGAACCGATTTTTCGGTACGAAGGATGATCCCGGTGAGTGAGTGGATCCGGTCCCGGGGCACCACCAGGTGGATCCCCTTGGACGCCCGGACATGGATCTGCCCCCGGCCGCCCACGAGCTCCTGGATGTCGTCGGTCCACACGCCGGTGGCGTTGACCACCTGCTGCGCCCGAACCTCCAGCTCGCCGCCGCTCTCCAGGTCGCGCACCCGCACCCCGGTGACCCGCTCCCCCTCACGCAGGAACCCCACGACCTGGGCCCGGGGCGCGATGTCCGCCCCGTAGGTGGCGGCGGTACGCAGCATGGTCATCACGTAGCGGGCGTCGTCCACCTGCGCGTCCCAGTACTGGACGGCTCCGGTGAACGCCGACTTCTTCAGCGCGGGAGCCAGCCGCAACGCCCTGCTCCGGGACAGGTGCCGGTGTCCCGGCACCCCCCGCGTCACCCCGGTGGCGAACCCGAGCGTGTCGTAGAGCGCCACCCCGGCCCCTACATAGGGGCGTTCCCATCCGAAGTGGGTCATCGGAAACAGAAAAGGCACCGGCCGCACCAGGTGGGGCGCGATCCGTTGCAGCAGCAGGGCCCGCTCCTGCAACGCCTCGCGTACGAGCTCGAAGTTGAGCTGTTCGAGATAACGCAGGCCGCCGTGGATCAGCTTCGACGATCTCGACGACGTGCCGGACGCGAAGTCACGCGCCTCGACCAGGCCCACGTCCAGCCCGCGCGTGGCGGCGTCGAGCGCGATGCCCGCGCCCACCACCCCGCCACCGACCACGACCACGTCCAGCTCCTGGGCGCCCATCCTGGTCAGTGCCGCCGCCCGCTCGGCGGGCCCGAGCCGCGCCACGCCCCTTCCCGCCGCCATAAACTCCCCCTGATATACGGCTTTGTCGCCTTGCGCTCCATACCTACCCGCTTGGGTAGCACGATGTAACGCTCGTCCGGAGTGGTCCCACGCACCATCGTGCCCCAGGCCGTGATCCATCAGGCGCGGATCACCTTGACACCCGCGTCCGTCAGGCGGGTCGCGAGCTCGTCGGAGAGCCGGGCGTCGGTGACCAGGGTGTCGATCTGGCCGATCGGGCAGATCCGGGAGAACGCCCGTTTGCCGATCTTGGAGGCGTCGGCCACCACCACCACCTGCTCGGCCCGGCTGATCAGCAGATGGTTGACGTCGGCCTCGCCCTCGTGGTGGGCGGAGGCCCCGAGCTCGATGTCGAGCCCGTCGACCCCGAGGAACGCCACGTCCAGCGTCACCTGCTCCAGCACGCCCGAGGCCAGCGGCCCGATCAGCTCGTAGGACTGCGGGCGGGCCACGCCGCCCGTCACGACGATCTTGACGTGCTGCCGGACCGTCAGCTCCGCGGCGATGTTGAGGGCGTTGGTGACGACCGTGAAGCCCGACTCCAGCGTCGAGCGGGTGGCCAGGGCGCGGGCCAGCTCCGAGGTGGTGGTGCCGCCGTTGAGCCCGACGACGACGCCCGGCGCGACCAGCTCCGCGGCGGCGGCGGCGATGCGGTGCTTCTCGTCGGCGTGCCGGGCGGTCTTGTAGCGCAACGGCAGGTCGTAGCTGACGCTCTGGGCGACCGCGCCGCCCCGGGTGCGCATGAGCATCTGCTGCTGGGCGAGCTGGTCGAAGTCGCGGCGGATCGTGGCGGTGGAGACGTCGAGCGCCTGGGCGGCCTCCTCGACGGACAGGCGGCCCTCCTGAGCGAGCAGCTCAAGAATCGCATTCCACCGGTCATATCGGGACACGAGTGCCTCCTTGGCGATCCAACAGCTGCAAGCGTGACATACCCCTGACCCCAGGGCCACTAGTGCACAATCTTGCTGCCTTTTGGTATAAATAGTGCAGAAACAATCACGTACGGGAGGTAATGGTGGCCACTCACACCGAGGCCGAGATCGCCTCTCAGCCGGACTGCTGGCGCCGCGCCGTCGAGAACGTGCCCGTCGACGCGCTGCCGCGGCCGGGCGAGCGGGTCGCCGTCGTCGGCTGCGGCACCTCGTGGTTCATCGCGATGGCCTACGCCGCCCTCCGCGAGCGGGCGGGGCAGGGCGAGACGGACGCGTTCGCCGCCTCGGAGGCCCCGGTGGGGCGGCGCTACGACCGCGTGCTGGCGCTCAGCCGCTCGGGCACCACGACCGAGGTGCTGAAACTCCTCGGCGACACAGGCCCCGGCACCAGCACCACCGCCATCACCGCCGACCCGGACACCCCGATCATGGGCGTCGCCGGCCAGGTCATCGTGCTCGACTACGCCGACGAGCGGTCGGTGGTGCAGACCAGGTTCGCCACCACCCAGCTGGCGATGCTGCGCGCCAGCCTCGGCGAGGACCTCACCCAGGCGATCGCCGATGCCGAGCGGGCCGTCTCGGCGCCCATCGCGGGCGAGCTCGTCGAGGCGGAGCAGTTCAGCTTCCTCGGCGCGGGCTGGTCGGTGGGCCTGGCCCAGGAGGCCGCGCTGAAGATGCGCGAGGCGTCACGTTCCTGGACCGAGGCCTACCCGGCGATGGAATACCGCCACGGCCCGATCAGCATCGCCGGGCCCGGTCGCGTCACCTGGATGCTCGGCGAGGCCCCCGAGGGCCTGCGCGAGCAGGTCGAGGCCACCGGCGGCACGTTCCTGCAGAGCGGGCTCGACCCGATGGCCGAGCTGATCATGGCGCAACGGGTCGCGGTTGCCAGGGCCTTCGCCCGCGGCCTCAACCCCGACGAGCCCCTGCACCTCACGCGATCTGTGATCCTTTCCCCATGAGCCTCACACTCGCCGACGCCCGCATCGTGACCTCCGAGGGAGTTCACGACGGGTGGCTGACCATCGAAGACGGCCGCATCACGCACGTCGGCCGCGGATCCGCCCCCCGCGCGGGCCACAGCCTGGGCGGCCGGCACGTCGTGCCTGGCTTCGTCGACATGCACAACCACGGCGGAGCGGGCGGGTCCTTCCCGACCGGCGATCACGACGGGGCTCGTGACGCGGTGGCGCTGCACGAGCGCCACGGCACCACGACGATGGTGGCCAGCCTGGTCACGGGCACGATCGACGACCTGATCGCCGCGGCGTCGTCGCTCGCCGACCTCTGCGACGACGGGCTCTTCGCGGGCCTGCACTTCGAGGGGCCCTACCTCTCCGCGGCCCGCTGCGGCGCCCACAACCCGGCGCTGCTGCGCGAGCCGTCACCGCAGGAGTTCGCGCGGCTGGCCGAGGCGGGGCGGGGGCACGTGCGCATGCTCACGCTGGCCCCCGAGCTGCCGGGCGCCCTCGACACGATCCGCGCGGCCACGGCCGACGGCGTGATCGCCGCGCTCGGTCACACCAGCGCCACCTACGAGCAGACCCTGGCGGGCATCGAGGCCGGCGCCACGGTCGCGACCCACCTCTACAACGCGATGGCGCAGCTCGGCCACCGCGCTCCCGGGCCCATCGCCGCGCTGCTGGAGGACGAGCGGGTCACCGTCGAGCTGATCAACGACGGCGTGCACGTGCACCCGGCGATGCTGCGCCTGGCCCACGACGTGGCGGGGGCCGGCCGCACCGCGCTGGTCACCGACGCGATGGCCGCCACCGGCATGGGCGACGGCGACTACGTGCTCGGCTCGATGCGGGTCAACGTGGCCGGCGGCGTCGCCCGGCTGGCCGACGGCGGCTCGATCGCGGGCAGCACGCTCACCATGGACGTCGCCTTCCGGCGCGCCGTCCGGGAGGTGGGCCTGTCGCTGCCCGAGGCCGTGGAGATCACCTCGCGCACCCCCGCCCGGGTGCTGGGGATCGACGACCGCGTCGGCTCGATCGCCGCGGGCAAGTCCGCCGACCTGGTGGTGCTCACCGACGAGCTGGAGGTGGCCGGGGTGATGAAGCGCGGGGCCTGGGTCCCCTCGGTGGAGCCCGCATGATCCTCACGGTGACGCTCAACGCCGCCCTCGACGTCACCTACCAGGTGCCCGACGTCGACTGGGACGGGGTCAACCGGGTGCGGACCGTGCACCGGCGGGCCGGCGGCAAGGGCGTCAACGTGGCCCGCGTGCTCCAGGCCCTCGGCCAGGAGGTGCTGGTCACCGGCCTCGCGGGCGGGCCCACCGGCCAGGCCATCGAGGCCGACCTGCGGGCCGCCGGGCTGCCCAGCGCGCTGGTCGAGGTCGCCGCCGACGCGCGCACGACGCTCGTGGTCTCGGAGACCTCCAGTGAGTACGGCCCGCGCCGCGCGGCCCTGTTCAACGAGCCCGGCCCCAAGGTCACGGAGCACGAGCTCCGAAATTTCGTGAAAAAGTACGAAGCCCTGCTGGCCCAGGCCCGAGCGGTCGTGCTCTCCGGCAGCCTGCCCAAGGGGCTGCCCAGCGACACCTACGCGACGCTGGCCGCCCTCGCCGCCGAGCACGGGGTGCCCGCGATCGTCGACGCCGACGGCGACCCGCTCCGGCACGCGCCCAAAGGCCGGCCCGCGATCGTCAAGCCCAACGCCGAGGAGCTGGCCCGCGCGGTGCCCGACGGCACACCCGCCGAGGCGGCCGCCCGGCTGAGAGCCCAGGGCGCGGGCTCCGTGGTCGTCTCCATGGGCGCCGAGGGCCTGCTGGCCGTCACGCCCGAGGGAACGTTCCGGGCCCGCATGCCGTACCGGGTGGAAGGCAACCCGACGGGCGCCGGAGACTCGCTCGTCGCCGGGCTGGCGCTGGGGCTGGTGGAGAGCGCCACGTGGCCCGACCGGCTCAGGCGGGCGGCGGCGCTGGGCGCGGCCGCGGTCGCCGCGCCGGTGGCCGGCGAGTTCGACCGCGACGTCTACGCCGACACGCACGCCCAGATCGTCATCACCTGAGGAGCCCGTCATGCCCCTGGCCGCAATCGGCGACATCGTCCGCGAGTCCCCCGCTGGGGTGGGCGCGTTCAACGTGATCCAGCTGGAGCACGCCACCGCGATCGTGGCCGGCGCCGAGGCGCTGGGCCTGCCGGTGGTGCTGCAGATCAGCGAGAACTGCGTGCGCTACCACGGCGCGCTGGAGCCGATCGCGCTGGCGTCGCTCGCCGTCGCCCGGCGGGCCGCGGTGCCGGTCGCGGTCCACCTCGACCATGCCACCGACCGCGCCCTGGTCGAAGAGGCGGTGCTGCTGGGGCTGGGTTCGGTGATGTTCGACGCCTCGGCGCTGCCCGACGAGGAGAACGTCGCCACGACCGCCGCCGTGGCCGCCTGGTGCCACGGGCGCGGCGTGTGGGTGGAGGCCGAGCTGGGCGAGGTCGGGGGCAAGGACGGCGTGCACGCCGCCGGCGCGCGCACCAAGCCGCACGAGGCCGTCGACTACGTGACGCGCACCGGCGTCGACGCGCTGGCCGTCGCCGTGGGCAGCTCGCACGCGATGACCACCAAGGACGCCGTGCTCGACCTGGCGCTGATCGCCGAGCTGCACGCCGCCGTGCCGGTGCCCCTGGTGTTGCACGGCTCCTCCGGGGTGCCCGACGCCACCCTCCGCCAGGCCGTACGGCACGGCATGAAGAAGATCAACATCGCCACTCACCTGAACAAGGCGTTCACCGGCGCCATCCGCGACTACCTGGGCGGCGACGCGAAGGTGGTCGACTCGCGCAAGTACCTGAAGGCCGGCCGCGAGGCGGTGACCCGCGAGGTCACCCACCTCCTCGGCGTGCTCACGGCGTGAGCTCCCTCAGCTGTTGACGCGTGAGCTGTTAAACGCATGAGCTGTTAAACGCATGAGCTGTTAACGCGTGAGCTGTTAACGCGTGAGCTCCTTGCGCATGAGCACGGCCGACCGGCCCTCGATCCCCTGGCGGCCGGTCACCACGTAGCCCAGCGACTCGTACAGAGCGATGTTGGAGGCCATCTTCGCGTTGGTGTAGAGGCGCAGGGCGGGCAGCCCGAGCCTGCGCGCCTCCTGCTCCGCGAAGGCCAGCAGGGTCCTGCCGACGCCCCTGCCCTGCCGCTCGGGTTGTACGGCGACGTTCTCGACCAGCAGCACGCCGGGCTCGGGCACCAGCACGATGAGCCCATCGAGCGGATCGGTCACGTGCACGCGGCCCGCGGCGATGAGCGCGTCGTAGTCGGCCTCCATCGGCAGCGGACGCATGCCGACGACCTCCACCCACGGCTCGTAGGCGTCGTGCACAAGTTTCTCGACGGCCGCCAGATCGGCGGCCACAGCCGGTCTCATGCGGACAATCTTCGCAGCACTCGGTCCACCTGCCGCCCAAACGTCCCCGGCGGATTACGCGGCCCCTCCTCCGACAGCAGGAACAACCAGGTGAGCGCCTGCAACCGCCGGCACCCGAGCAGCCGCCGCTCCTCCGCCGGGGAGAGCTCGGCCCAGGCCGGCACGTCCACCTCGCCGTCGACCCACATGGACACGTGCTCGGCCATCTCGGCCAGCTCGAACACCCGGTCGCTGCGCCCCGAGTCCTCGAAGTCCACGATCCGCACCCGCGTGCCGTCCCACAGGAAGTTCGCCAGGTTGCCGTCGCCGGCCCCGAACGCCGGAGCTCAGCGCCCGCCACTCCCGTTCGGCCGCTTCGGGCCAGTGCACGACGTAACGCTTGGTCACGACGTCGCCTCGTACCTCGACGGCATGGGTGCTGCGCGGATCGGCCACATGGGCTAGGGGATCACACGTTCCACGGCGGCGGCCACCAGTCCGTGGATCTCCTCCTCGGTGAACACGTCGGGAAGGGTGAGCCGCTCGACGATCAGCCAGTTCAGGGCGAGGTAAAGCAGGAGCACGCTCGTGGCATCGCCGGGCAGGCCCGACTCGAGGTGCCCGGCGACGTTCGCGTCGACGTCGGCCCGGATGCGCTCGGTCAGCACGGCTCGCAGCTCGGGCCGTCGGGTGGCCTCCAGCCGGAGCTCCAGCAGGGCCAGGTAGCCCGAGCGGAAGGCGGAGATCCGGTCCACCAGCGCGCGCATGAGCGTGAGCACCCGCTCGCGGTCGCGGGCTCCCTCCTGGAGCAACCTCATCGTGGCCGCGTCGGGCCGGAGCCGCTCGTAGATCCGGCCTCCGGCCTGGGTCAGCAGGTCGTCGCGGTTGGCGAAGTAGTTGGACGCCGTGCCGGTCGGCACTCCGGCCTGCGCGTCCACGGCCCTGAACGTCAGCCCGCGCGCGCCTTCCTGGGCGAGTACCTCGATCGCCGCGTCGACGAGCGCCGCCCGCCTGGCCAGGTTCTGTCGCGCCATCTTGACACCACTCCATCCGTAGTACTACGTTCAAAGCACTACAAAAATAGTACTACAACTGGAGTGATCAAGTCTTGCGAAAGCTCACCTACTACGTCGGGGTCTCCATCGACGGCTACATCGCCGGCCCCGGCGGCGAGTTCGACTTCTACCCGCTGAGCAAGGAGATGGCCGGGTTCCTCAACACGGAGCACCCGGAGACGATCCCCACCCACGTCCGGCGGCAACTCGCCCTCGACGTGCCCAACAAGCGCTTCGACACCGTCATCATGGGCCGCGGCACCTACCAGCCCGCCCTGGACGTCGGAGTCACCAGCCCCTACGCCCATCTGCGCCAGTTCGTGATCTCCAGCGGCATCCCGGAGATCGCCGACCCAGCGGTCGAACTGGTCTCCGGTGACCCGCTCGGCCTGGTCCGCCGGCTCAAGCAGGAGGACGGCCTGGACATCTGGCTCTGCGGCGGCGGCAAACTGGCCGGCTCCGTGCTCCCGGAGATCGACGAACTGATCGTCAAGTGCTACCCGGTGATCGCGGGCGCCGGGGTGCCGGTCTTCGACGGAGAGTTCCGGCCGACCGCCTTCAACCTCACCGGTACCCGCACATTCGGCAACGGCGCCCTGGTCAACACCTACGCCCGGGGTTGACCGCCGCCCGGCTCCGTCCAGACGGCCGGCAAGACGTCGTCACGGCGGCCGACGCCGTGCGGGTCAGCGGCCGTCTCCCTGGAGGCCCTCAACCACGTGCGGCGGGTGGCCCCTCCTTGGCTGTGCCGTAAAAGATGGTGATCATTGAGTTGGGGCTACGACCACCTCGACGCGCTGGAACTCCTTGATGTCGGAGTAGCCGGTGGAGGCCATGGTGCGCTTGAGCGCGCCCATCAGGTTCATCGAGCCGTTGGCGACGCTCGACGGGCCGTGCAGGATCTGCTCCAGCGAGCCGACCGTGCCGAACTCCACGCGACGGCCGCGCGGCAGGTCGGGGTGGTGGGCCTCGGAGCCCCAGTGGAAGCCGTGCCCCGGCGCCTCGGAGGCGCGAGCCAGCGGGGAGCCGACCATGACGGCGTCGGCGCCGCAGGCGATGGCCTTGGCGATGTCGCCGGAGGTGCCCATGCCGCCGTCGGCGATCACGTGCACGTAGCGGCCGCCGGACTCGTCCATGTAGTCGCGCCGGGCCGCGGCCACGTCGGAGATCGCGGTGGCCATCGGCACCGCGACGCCGAGGACGTTGCGCGTGGTGTGGGAGGCGCCACCGCCGAACCCGACCAGCACGCCGGCGGCGCCGGTGCGCATCAGGTGCAGCGCGGCCGTGTGGGTGGCGCACCCGCCCACGATGACCGGCACGTCGAGCTCGTAGATGAACTGCTTGAGGTTGAGCGGCTCGGCGCGGCCCGAGACGTGCTCGGCCGAGACCGTGGTGCCGCGGATGACGAAGATGTCGATGCCCGCGTCGATGACCGCCTTGTGGTATTGGACCGTACGCTGCGGCGACAGCCGGACCGCGGTGGTCACCCCGGAGGCGCGGATCTCCTCGATGCGGCGGCCGATCAGCTCTTCCTTGATCGGCGCCGTGTAGATCTCCTGCAGTCTCCTGGTCGCGGCCTCGGCGTCGAGCGAGGCGCACTCCTCCAGCAGCGGTGACGGGTCTTCGTAACGAGTCCACAGCCCTTCGAGGTCGAGGGGGGCCAGCCCGCCGAGGCGGCCGATCTCGATCGCGGTGGCGGGTGACACGACGCTGTCCATGGGAGCGACCACGACGGGCAGCTCGAACCGGTAGGCGTCGATCTGCCAGGCGATCGAGACCTCTTCGGGGTCACGGGTGCGCCGCGAGGGCACGAGGCCGATCTCGTCGAGCGAGTAGGCACGCCGGCCCGTCTTTCCCCGGCCGATCTCCACCTGCTGAGTCATGGATTACCTTCTGTGATAGTTCGGAGCTTCCACGGTCATCTGGATGTCGTGGGGGTGGCTCTCCTTGAGGCCCGCCGACGTGATCGGCATCAGCTCGCAGTCGGAGTGCATCTGCGGGATCGTGCGGCAGCCGGCGTACCACATGCCCTGGCGCAGCCCGCCGATCAGCTGGTGGGCGACCGCCGCGACCGGGCCGCGGTAGGGGACCTGACCCTCGATGCCCTCGGGAATGTACTTGTCCTCGCCGCCGACCTCGGCCTGCGCGTAGCGGTCCTTGCTGAACGAGGTGCCGCCGCGCTCGCGGTTGCGCACCGCGCCGAGCGAGCCCATGCCCCGGTAGGACTTGAACTGCTTGCCGTTGATGAAGATCAGCTCGCCGGGCGACTCCTCGCAGCCCGCCAGCAACGAGCCGAGCATGACCGTGTCGGCGCCCGCGGCGATGGCCTTGACGATGTCTCCTGAATACTGCAGGCCGCCGTCGCCGATGACCGGCACCCCCGCGGGCCCGCACGCCAGCGACGCCTCGTAGATGGCGGTCACCTGCGGCGCGCCCACCCCGGCCACCACCCGGGTGGTGCAGATCGAGCCGGGGCCCACGCCCACCTTGACCGCGTCGGCGCCCGCGTCGACCAGCATCTGGGCGCCGGCCCTGGTCGCGATGTTGCCGCCGATCACGTCGACCTTGCTGTTGGCCTTGACCTTGGCGATCATTTCGGCCAGGCCCCTGGAGTGACCGTGGGCGACGTCCACGACGATCACGTCGACGCCCGCCTCGATCAGCGCCTTGGCCCGCAGCTCGGCGTCGCCGCCGACGCCCACGGCGGCCCCCACCACCAGGCGGCCGTCGGAGTCTTTGGTGGAAAGCGGATATTGCTCGCTCTTGGTGAAGTCTTTAACCGTGATCAGGCCACGCAGCCTGCCGTCGGGGTCGACCAGCGGCAGCTTCTCGATCTTGTTCTTCCTGAGCAGCGTGAACGCGTCGTCACGCGAGACGCCGACCGGGGCGGTGACCAGCGGCATCGGCGTCATGACCTCGCGCACCCGGCGCGAATGGTCGCTCTCGAAGCGCATGTCGCGGTTGGTCACGATCCCGACGAGGATGCCGCCGGTGTCGGTGACCGGGACCCCGGAGATCCGGTAGGTGGCGCACAACCGCTCGACCTCGGCCAGCGTGTCGTCGGGGGTGCAGGTCACCGGGTTGGTGACCATCCCGGCCTCGGACCGCTTGACCAGGTCGACCTGCTGGGCCTGCTCCTCGACCGACAGGTTGCGGTGCAGCACGCCGATGCCGCCCTGCCGGGCCATCGCCACCGCCATGCGGGCCTCGGTGACCGTGTCCATCGCCGCCGAGACCAGCGGGATGGACAGCGTGATCCCGCGCGACAGGCGTGACCGGGTGTCCGCGTCGCCGGGTTGGAGGTCGGAATAGCCGGGCACGAGCAGCACGTCGTCGAAGGTCAGACCTGGTGCGGTGAACTTGGACATGCTGCGGCCCCCTCCTGCCGTTGCGCGTGATGCTGCAAGTCTAGGGCCTGGGACCAAACAGCATGGCTGCCGGGAGGACGATGACCCCCACGGCCCGTCGTACTCCCGGCATGCGCAAAGAAGGGGGATGGGACGGTCGGTGATCCGTCCCATCCCCCAGCTACCGGCACCCGGGCGGAGCGCGCGTCACGCCACCGGACCCCCCTCCGCGCCCTGGTGACTGGCACAGCCTGTGCCTGGCGGGTTGCCGACTGTGGGTTAAGCCTGCGTTACTCATCGGCACATCGCAATGTGAAAACGTGCAATTGCACGAAGCTGCACGTACCGGGGAGTAGCGGGGGGTAGTCGGCGTAAGGAGCGGACAGGGGCCCCAGGCCGGGTTATCCTCGCGGCACGCCCGTGTCTCCCCAACGGAGCTCTCCGCCATGCGCAACGCCTCGCCCGCCGCGTCCGACCCGCTGGAGACGCTCGGGCTCGACCCTGCCCAGTCCGCCCTCTACACCGCGGTGCTGCGCCTGCACAGGGCCACGGTGACGGAGGTGGCGCAGGCCATGGACGGCCCGATCGACAGGGTGAGCAGACAGCTCGACGAGCTCGTCAGGCTAGGGGTGGTGGACGAGCAGTCGGGCGAGTACCTCGCCCGGCACCCCGCCGGCGCGCTCGGGCGGCTGATCGCCGAGCGCCTCGACCGGCTGGCCGAGGAGAGCCGCCGCATCGACTCGGCGCTCGGCTCGATCCGGGGCCTCATCCACGACTACGACGCCGGGCGCGACTACCAGAGCGGGCCGTTCCCGGTCGAGCTGGTCAGCGGGGCGGACGTGCTCTACGAGAGCGTGGTCGGCATGGCCGTGCAGTCGCCGCCGATGGAGTTGCTGACCGCGATCCCCGACGAACGCACCATGACCGACTTCGTGCGCAAGTTCGCGGATCCGTGGATCGACGCGCAGGAGCGTGGCCTGCTGCGCGTGCACATGATCATCCCGGTCGACACGTTGTCGCTGCCCGGCGTGCGCGAGCAGCTCACCCGGCTGCTCGAGGCCGGCGGCCAGGCCCGCACCCTGGATCGGGTGCCCAGTTGGTTCATGACCGCGGGCCCCGACGCCGCCGGGCTGCCCGCCCTGTGGGGCGGCAACCTGCCCGACCACGCCTACAACTTCTACCTGCTCCGCACGCCGATCGTGGTGGGCCTGCTGCGCTCGCTGTTCGAGGAGCTGTGGGCCAGGGCCGTGCCGCTGCCCTGGGGCGGCGGGATCGACGGCGTGGTGCAGGTGCTCAGGCTGGCGGCGCAGGGCATGTGCGACGACTCGATCGCCCGCCAGCTCGGCCTGTCGGTGCGCACGGTGCGGGCCAGGTTCGCCGACGCCATGAGCGAATTGGGAGCCCAATCACGCTTCCACGCAGGGGTGGAAGCCTCACGCCGTGGATGGCTGGGCCAATAGCCACCGCTGCGACCGCATCGGTCATATGGTGGGAAGGTGCTGGAAGACGTTCCCCGCGACCCGTTCGCGGACGACCCGAATGATCCTTCCGCCGCGCTGGGCGAGCTCGACGACGCGGAGCCACTGACCGCGGCCGAGCGCGACGAGGCCATCACCGACCTCGCCGACGTGGAGGTCTTCCACTCCCTGCTCGAACCTCAGGGGGTGCTCGGCCTCGTGCTCGACTGTCCCGAATGCGGGGAGCAGCACTTCTTCGACTGGGAGCTGTTGCGCGGCAACCTTCGCCAGATGATCGACAAGGGACGGCCCCAGGTGCACGAACCCGCCTTTCACCCCGACCCCGCCGACTACGTCAGCTGGGAGTACGCGAGAGGCTACGTGGACGGCGTCATCGACACGGAGGAACGCCGCTGACCGAGCTCCACGAGCTCGGTCACGTCCTCCAGCAGGACGGCGAGCAACCGGGCGGCGGGGTCGTCGCATCCGGGTGGCTCACCACGAGCGAGCGCGTCGAGTAGCGCGTCGCTCTCCTCCTCCGGCGTCAAGCCGACTCCAGCTCGGCCATCTGCCGCAACCTCGCCAGCGCCCGATGCTGGGCGACCCGGACCGCACCTGGTGACATGCCGAGTACATTACCGGTCTCCTCGGCGGACAGCCCTGACACCACTCGCATCAGCAGCAACTCGCGTTGGTTCTCGGGCAGCCGGGCGAGCAGCCTGCGGGCGTGCTCGACCTCGATGTAGCGGACGACGGTCTCCTCGGGCCCCGGCCCGTCGTCGGGCCCGTCGGGCAGATCCTGGGTGGGCACGGCGGAGCGGACCGAGCTCCGCAACGCGTCGGCCACCTTGTGCGAGGCGATCCCGAAGACGAATGAGGCGAACGGCCGACCCATGTCGCGGTATCGAGGCAGCGCGGACAGGACCGCGATGCACACCTCCTGGGCGACGTCATCGGCAATGTGATATTGCCCCGTCACCCTGCCCAGCCTGGCGCGGCAATAGCGCACCACTCTCGGACGCAACTCGCCGAGCAGGGATTCGATCGCACCGCGATCTCCCTGTACGGCGAGGCTCGTCAGTTCCCTAAGGTCGGAGTCATCCGTCCGTGCCGGAAGTCTCGACGCGAGCCTTACCCCAATTTTGGCGTCGGCGACGCTTCCCTCGCTCACGATAGGCATGATGCCCGCACTGATCGGGCCTGTCGTCATCGCGAACGGCTACGGATTGGTCACATTGAAGAGACGATAACCGTTAGTAATCAATTGGCGACACTAAGCCTTTCGGGGCGGCGGAATATTTCACCTCATAACCCGAAATGCGCGACATTTGTCAGACGCCTAGACGCTTTGCGCCCGTGTTGGGTTTACTCGAATAAGTCACCTTTCCCCATCACCCGGCCAAACCGCCATCTCGGCCGTGTTTCGCCGGGTACTACGTCACACGCCATATATACGCCTTCCGGTGATCATTGGAAACATGTTCGGGAAGGAAGGCTCCGGCGCCACAAGACGCGCCGTCACAACGGCCCGCCCCGTACGGGTCCGCGGACGTCCCCCTGCCCCGTACGGGTCCGCGGACGTCCCCCTTGAAGGCCCTAGCCGCACGCGGGTCCGCGGACGTCCCCTGAAGGCCCCCACCACGTACGGGTCCGCAAGCACCCTCTGGAGGCCCCTCCGCATGCGGGGAGTGGGGCCTCGTCGGCTATGCCGTACGAGATGGAGTGGCCGGTACGGAAGCCGGGTGGCCACGACGGCCCGCACCCCGCGAATGCGGGGGCGGGCCGGACTGCGTGAGGCGGATCAGTGGCCGTGGCCGTGACCGTGGCCTCCGGCGGCCGAGGCCGCCTCTTCCTCGGGCTTGTCGACCACGAGGACCTCGGTGGTGAGGAGCATGCCCGCGATCGAGGCCGCGTTCTGCACCGCCGAGCGGGTGACCTTGACCGGGTCGATGACGCCCTGCGCGAGCAGGTCGGCGTATTCGCCCGTCGCGGCGTTGAGGCCGTGACCGGCCGGCAGCTCGGCGATCTTGTGGGTGACCACGTAGCCCTCGAGACCGGCGTTCTCGGCGATCCAGCGGGCCGGCTCGACCAGCGCGCGGCGCACGACGTTGACGCCCGTGGCCTCGTCGCCCGTCAGACCCAGGTCGTCGAGCTCGCCGGCGACGTGGATCAGCGCGGAGCCACCGCCGGAGACGATGCCCTCCTCGATCGCGGCCCGCGTAGCGGAGATCGCGTCCTCGAGGCGGTGCTTCTTCTCCTTGAGCTCCACCTCGGTGGCGGCGCCGACGCGCAGCACGCACACACCGCCCGCGAGCTTGGCCAGACGCTCCTGCAGCTTCTCGCGGTCCCAGTCGGAGTCGGACTGCTCGATGGCAATCTTGATCTCCTTGACGCGGTCCTCGATGGCCTGCGCGTCACCGGCGCCGTCGACGACGGTCGTGGCGTCCTTGGTGACCACGATGCGGCGAGCCTGACCGAGCACCTCGAGACCGACGTTCTCGAGCTTGAGGCCGACCTCCTCGCTGACGACCTGGCCGCCGGTGAGGATGGCCATGTCCTGCAGCATCGCCTTGCGGCGGTCGCCGAAGCCGGGCGCCTTGACGGCGACCGAGGTGAACGTGCCGCGGATCTTGTTGGTGACGAGCACCGCCAGGGCCTCGCCCTCGACGTCCTCGGCGACCACGAGCAGCGGCTTCTTGGTCTGGGCGACCTTCTCGAGCAGCGGCAGGAAGTCGGCGATCGAGGCGATCTTGCCCTGCGTGAGCAGGATGTAGGCATCCTCGAGGACGGCCTCCATCCGCTCGGGGTCGGTCACCATGTAGGCCGACAGGTAGCCCTTGTCGAACTGGAGGCCCTCGGTGAACTCGAGCTCCATGCCCATGGCGTTGGACTCTTCGACGGTGAGCACACCGTCCTTGCCCACCTTGTCGAACGCCTCGGCGATCAGGTCGCCGATCTTGGCGTCCTGTGCGGAGATCGTCGCCACATTGGCGATCTCCTTCTTGTCCTCGACCGGGCGGGCGCTGGCGAGCAGCTTGTCGCTGATCTCCTTGGCCGCCTTGTCGATGCCGCGCTTGAGCGACAGCGGCGAGGCGCCGGCCGCCACGTTGCGCAGGCCCTCACGGACCATGGCCTGGGCCAGGACGGTCGCGGTGGTGGTGCCGTCACCAGCGATGTCGTTGGTCTTGGTGGCCACTTCCTTGGCGAGCTGGGCGCCGAGGTTCTCGTAGCGCTCCTCCAGCTCGATCTCACGAGCGATGGTCACGCCGTCGTTCGTGATCGTCGGAGCACCGAACTTCTTGTCGATGACGACGTTGCGGCCACGTGGGCCGAGGGTAACCTTCACGGCATCCGCGAGGGCGTTGACGCCACGCTCAAGCGCGCGCCGGGCGTCCTCGTCGAACTCCAGGATCTTCGCCATGTTGCTGAAAGTCCTCTCCTGGTGTCGAAGGCCCCGGCCGCCACGTGTCTGATCAACAGCGTGCGCCCGGGGCCCGACACGACCGGCTTACTTCTCGATGATCGCGAGAACGTCGCGGGCGGAGAGCACGAGGTACTCCTCGCCGCCGTACTTGACCTCGGTGCCGCCGTACTTGCTGTAGAGGACGATGTCGCCCTCGCTGACGTCAAGCGGAATCCGCTTGTCGCCGTCCTCATCCCAGTTGCCCGGGCCCACCGCGAGGACCTTGCCCTCCTGCGGCTTCTCCTTGGCGGTGTCAGGGATGACCAGGCCGGAAGCGGTGGTCTGCTCGGCCTCAAGCGGCTGCACCACAATGCGGTCGCCGAGCGGCTTAACGGGAACCTTGGTGGCGGTCGTCACGATCGGACCTCCCCTTCAGATTTGAATGATCTAGAAGAGGCGACCAGCGGGGCCTGCCGTCGCGGGTGTCAGACCTGCCTCGTCGCACATTGGCACTCTCAAGGGGAGAGTGCCAACTGGAAACATATGCAAGAGGGGCTTGACAGTCAACACGAACTCGTCTGCTCAGAGCGATCAGGCGCAAACCTTGACGTCCACATCGACCAGGACGCCACGGCCGTGGCACCGCACCGACCCGGCGCCGGCGCCGAGGCGCTAACGTCGTTGAACGTGGACCTCGACGCCTTCAACGAGCTGCTGACGCCGCGCGGCATCCGCGCGCTGGCCGAGGCCGAGGAGCTGCGGAGTGCCGGGCCGGTGGCCGCCGCGACGAGGCTCCGCAGGTCCTACGACGCCGCGCTCACCTCGGCCGCGCTCACCCAGGCCGAGTTGCGGGAGCGGGCCCGGGAGAAGTTCGGCCCCGACGCGGGGGTCATGTATTTCACACCGCACGGCCTGGAGCAGGCCACCCGCACCGAGGTCGCCCGTCATCGCGCCCGCCGCCTCACCGCGCGGGAGCCCGGCGCGCCCCGGGTGCTCGACGTCTGCTGCGGCATCGGGGGCGACACCATCGCGCTGGCCCGCGCCGGCTGCGTCGTCGACGCGGTGGACGTCGACCCCCTGACCGTCGCCGTGGCCCGTGCCAACGTCGAGGCGCTCGGGCTCGGCGTCAGGGTGACGGTCAGGCTCGCCGACGCCGCCACGGTGTCGCCAGAGGGCTACGACGTGCTGTTCGCCGACCCGGCGCGCCGCACGTCCCGGGGCCGCACGTTCGACCCCATGGCCTACTCCCCTCCCTGGCCCGTCGTGCTCGACCTCGTCTCCAGGTCCGCACGCGCCTGCCTCAAGGTCGCTCCCGGCATCCCGTACGAGTTCATCCCGCCGGACGCCGAGGCCGAGTGGGTGTCCTTCAAGGGCGAGGTGAAGGAGGCCTCGCTCTGGACGGGCGGCCCCTGGCCCGACGCCGAGGGCACGGAGCCGGAGGAGCGGCCGGAGCCCGGCCCGGCGGACGGCGGGGCGGGCGGCGGGGCGGAGGGCCCGACAGGCGGCCCGCGCGTGCGGCGGGCCACGCTGCTCCCCGGCGGGCAGAGCCTGACCGCCACCGGCGCGCGCGCCCTCACCGGCCCCGTCGGCCGCTACCTCTACGAGCCCGACGGCGCCGCGATCCGCGCGCACCTCGTCGGCGAGGTGGCCGAGTTGGTCGCGGGACGACTGCCCGACCCGATGATCGCCTACATCACGGGTGACGTCCCGATCGACACCCCCTGGGCGGCGAGGTACGAGGTCCAGGACGTGCTGGCGTTCTCGCTGAAACGCCTCCGCTCCATCCTTCGTGAGCGGCAAATCGGAAATGTCACTATCAAAAAGCGCGCCTCGGCTCTCGATATCGAGCGCCTCCGGGCTGATTTGCGCCTTTCGGGAGACAAGTCAGCGGTAATCATCCTGACCCGAATCATGGATAAGCCGTCGGTCCTCATTTGCCACCCCTCACCACCTGCGTAAATGACATACAAGGGCGATCCGCCGATAACCGCGACGTTTCACTTCGCCCCTGACGGACCTTGATCGAAAGGCTAAGGTGGGCGGGCGGGAGTTCTCCCCTTTAGCGGTTTACCGCGTTCTCCTTCTTTCATCTGCAAACCGGACCTACCCACCGCTGCGCGGCAGACCGTCGGCGAGCGAAGGAGCTTTCGGTGGATCATTCCAACCACACCACCCTTCTGCAGGCAGGCGGCCATACCCCCATCTCCGACCGGATGCGGGAGCTGCTGGCACGCGCCGCCCAGGATCACGTATACGAACAGCGCACCCAGGGCGCGGTTCTGGACGAGATCCGCCAGCGGCTCGAAGGCATGGAGTGGCTGCTGCGCGAGGTGCGCGAGCGGGAGCTCGGGGGGCTGAGCGGCACGCTGGAGACCGTCAGCGGGCGGCTCGACGACATCACGGCCAAGCCGCCGATGTGGGCCGAGGGCCTCGCCCAGCACGTCGAGGCGGTGCGTGACCACGTCGACGCGGTGGGCGAGCAGGTGGGGTCGGTCGACGCCCGCGTCGAGTCGGTCAGCCAGCGCGTCGCCCCGGTGAGCGAGCTGCCCGGCCTCTGGGCCGACCTGGGCACCATCGGCGTGGGGGTCGAGGAGGCGCTCAAGCGGCTCCAGTCGGTGCTCGACCGGGGCGACGGCATCGTCAGCCGGATGGGCGACTTCGCCGGCAAGCTGAGCCAGCTCAACTCCAGCATGGAGATCGCCGCCAACCGCTTCACGCGGCTGGACAAGTCACTCGCCGACCTGGCCGCGCGCACCGACCGCATCGAGGGCGCGGTGACCGATCTGTCCGAGTGCCTCGACGACAAGCTCGCCGCCGTCGCCGCCCCCCTCAACACCAAGATCGACACGGTCGCCGGCCGGCTGGCCGCCTCCGAGCAGCACGTCACCGGCCGGCTCGCCGCGGCCGAGCAGCACGTCACCGGCCTCCTCGAGGACACGGAGCAGCAGCTCACGACCCGCCTCGACGACTGCGAGCAGCGCCTGTCCATACGTCTCGACGGCGTCGACGGCCGGGTCGCCGCGGCCGGCGAGCAGGTGGGCGTCGTCGACGGCCGGCTGGGCCGCCATGACGACCGCTTCGACGCCCTCGACCGGCTGGTCACCACGCTCGACGGGCGGGTGGCCGCCGTCGACCAGCACCTCACCGAGACCGCGACGCGCAACGAGGGCCGTTTCAACCACGTCGACAACCACCTCGAGTCGCTCGACGAGCGCCTCAACGAGGTCGAGGAGCACCTGACGACCCGCTTCGACACCGTCGACAGCACCGTCGCCGGCCGCTTCAACACGGTCGACTCCAAGCTGGCCGCCGGCTTCGAGGGCGTCACCGACCGCTTCGACACCGTCGACGGCGCGGTGGCCGCCCGGTTCGAGGCCGTCGACATCCACCTGGCCGCCCGCATCGACTCCGTCGACTCGACCGTCGCGGCCCGGCTCGACACGGTCGACACCAAACTGGCGGCGCGGCTCGACACCGTCGACTCCGACCTGGCCGCCCGCATCGACACCGTGGCCAACCGGCTCAACAAGGTCGACACCCATCTGGCCGCCCGGCTCGACACCGCCGACACCAACCTGGCCGCCCGCATCGACACCGTGGCCGCCCAGCTCGACACGGTCGACGCCAGGCTGACCTCGCGCATCGACACCGTCGACGCCGACCTCGCCGCCCGCCTCGACACGGTCGACACCAACGTGGCCGCGCGGCTCGACACGGTCGACACCCACCTGGCCGCCCGCATCGACAGCGTCGACAACGGCGTCGCGGCCCGCTTCGACACCGCCGACTCCAACCTCGCGGCCCGGCTCAACAAGGTCGACACCCATCTGGCCGCCCGCCTTGACACCGCCGACACCCGCCTCCATACGCGCTTCGACGGCGTCGACGGGCGCCTGATCGACCTCGCCGCCCGGGCCGAGCAGGCCGGAGAGCAGCTCGAGACCGTCGACGACCGCGTGGAGGCCGTCAACCAGCGGGTGCAGCGGCTGCCGGCCACATCCGACATCGGTGAGCGGGTCAGCCAGCTCCTCGCCACCGAGGCGACCGCTCAGGTCGAGCGCCTCGCCATCGCGGCGGCGACGCTCACCGAGATCGTCCAGGCCCGCCCCGACCGTGACGAGCTCACCCAGACCGTCACCGGCATCGTCGAGCCGGCCACCACCGACCTCACCAAGCGCCTCGGCGCCCTGGAGGAGACGATGCTGGCCCTCGCCGAGGCCCTGCTCCGCCCGACCCGCAAGGAGTGACCCAGGCGTGAGGTCCCGCTCCGCACAGCGGGGCCTCACCCCCCCTTTTCACCCCGTACGGCACCGCGCCGAGCCGGTCACACGTGGACGGTCGTGATGGGCAGCGAGGAGTCGGCCGGGATGTCCAGGAGCGACGGTGTGATCCCGGCCGCCACCAGGTCGGAGCCCAGGGCGGCGACCATGGCGCCGTTGTCGGTGCACAGCCCGGGCCGGGGCACGCGCAGTCGCACGCCCGCGGCGTCGCATCGTTCCTGAGCCAGCGCGCGCAGCCTCGAGTTGGCCGCCACGCCCCCACCGATCAGCAGGTCGTGCACGTCGTATTTACGGCACGCCTGCAGCGCCTTGCGGGTCAGCACGTCGACCACGGCCTCCTGGAACGAGGCGGCCACGTCGGGCACGTGGATGGTCTCGCCGGCCGCCTGGCGCGCCTCCACCCAGCGGGCCACGGCGGTCTTGAGGCCGGAGAAGGAGAAGTCGAGCGTGCCGTCGTCCAGCTTGCCCCTGGGGAAGGCGACAGCGGTGCCGGAGCCCGACGTGGCGGCCCGGTCGATGTGGGGGCCGCCGGGGAACGGCAGCCCGAGCACCCGCGCGACCTTGTCGAAGGCCTCGCCGGCCGCGTCGTCGACCGTGGAGCCGAGCGAGATCACGTCGTGGGCCACGTCGGGCACCAGCAGCAGCGACGAGTGGCCGCCCGACACCAGCATCGCGATGCACGGCTTGGGCAGCGGGCCGTGTTCGAGCTGGTCGACGGCGACGTGCGCGGCCAGGTGGTTGACGCCGTAGAGCGGCACACCGAGGCCGAGTGAGTAGGCCTTGGCCGCGGCGACGCCGACGAGCAGCGCCCCGGCGAGGCCCGGCCCCGCGGTCACGGCGATCGCGTCGATGTCGGAGAAGTCGACCCCCGCCTTCGCCAGCGCCGCCTCGACGGTCGGCGTCATCGCCTCCAGGTGGGCCCGTGAGGCCACCTCCGGCACCACGCCGCCGAAGCGGGCGTGCTCGTCCATGCTGGAGGCGATCGTGTCGGCCAGCAGGGTGTGGCCTCTGACGATGCCGATGCCGGTCTCGTCGCAGGAGGTCTCGATGCCCAGGACCAGAGGTGCGTCAGCCATCCAGCTTCCTTCTCATCATGATCGCGTCGGTGCCGTCGTCGTAGTAGCGGCGGCGCACGCCGATCTCCTCGAACCCGAAGTGTTCGTACACGCCGCGAGCCTGCGGGTTGTCGGAGCGGACCTCCAGGAAGATCTCCCGTGCTCCCCGCCTGCGGGCCTCGGCCAGCAGCTCGGCCAGCATGGCGCCGCCGATGCCGGTGCGCTGGTGGGTCTCCAGCACCGCGATGGTCTGCACGTCGGCCTGGTCGGCGGCGGCGGCCAGGCCCGCGTAGCCGACGATCAAGCCGTCGATCACGGCCACCACGTAGTGGCGGGTGCGCGGCTGGTCGTCCAGCTCGCCCCGCATCATGCCCTCACTCCACGCGTCGAGCGGGAAGGTGGCCCGTTCGATCGACATGACCGCAGGCAGGTCGGCCTCGGTCATCTGCCGGAGCTTCACGCGGTCACCCTCTTGGGCGCGCCCGGCACCACCGCGTCGGGCCGGCGCAGGTAGATCGGGCGCGGCCGGTCGAGGGGAGTGCCCGCCTCGATGCGCTCGGCCGCCAGCGCGGCCAGCGAGCCCGCGTAGGGGTAGGGCGGGCCGCTGGACTCGCCCAGCACCTCCGGGTAGAGGTCGGCGCCGGCCCCCACCACCGGCATCCCCTGCACGGGGACGTCGGCGGGACGGTCGACGAACGGCCCGTCGAGCCGGGTGCGCCGGTCGGAGTAGCGGGCCCAGAACACCTCCTTGCGCCGCGCGTCGGTGGCGGCCAGGAACGGCTCGGACAGCCCGCTGCCATAGGCGACGGCGTCGAGGGTGCAGATGCCGTACGCCGGGACTCCGAGCGTGACGGCCAGCCCTTGCGCGGTCATCAACCCCACGCGCAGGCCGGTGTAGGGGCCGGGACCGCTGCCCGCGACGATGGCCGTGACGTCGCCGAGCGATGCTCCCGCCTCGCGGAGGACGATCTCGATGGTGGGCGCGAGCAGCTCACCGTGGCGCCGAGCGTCGATCGTCGTCGACTCGGCGAGCACCTGACGGCCGTCGTGGAGCGCGGCGGTGACGGCGGGAGTCGCGGTATCAAAAGCCAGGACCAGCACGACTGCTTAGCCTACCCGCCGGGCGGGTCACGCCCAGCCGGTGCGCCGTTTCAGCCACTCGACCGCCACCACGCCCTGGGCCCGCTGGAACGCCCTGACCGTCGGCAGCCCCGGCGGATCGGGCCGGCGTCCCTGGCGCACCAGGTAGCCCGCCAACGCGGCGACCACCGCGGTGACGGCGGGATCGGGGTCGGGCAGGAGCTCGTGCGGCGGCGGGCCGCCCTGCATGCCGACCGAGGGCAGCAGGCACGCCCGGTCGAGCCAGGCCACGCCGACGCACGCCCACGGCCAGTCGACGACATAGACGCGGTCGGCCGTGAGCAGCACGTTGTCGGCGCGCAGGTCGGTGTGGACCAGGGTGTCGCCGGCCGCCGCGCCGGCCCATCCGGACTCCAGCTCGGCCAGGGCGGCGAGGTGACGCAGCGCCCACGGGTCGAGGCCGGTGGTGTCGTCGGTGAGCAGGTCGCGCCAGCCGTGGAAGGCAGCGGCGTATCGCTCGGTTATGGGCGGGGCGGCGATCGGAGCCGGGGTGAGCGCGGCGGACATCCGCTCGACGGCGCCGAGCACCCGGTCCAGCTCGTCGCGCCGCCACGGCATGGCCGGGTGGTGGCCATCGATGTCCTCGAAGACCAGGGTCACCCAGCCCTCGATCTCGAAGCTCGTCAGCAGCCGCGGAGCCGGCACGGAGGCGGGCAGGGCGGCGGCGATCTCGGCCTCGGAGCGGTAGATGCGGACGGAGTCGGCGTTGGGCTCGGGCCCGACGGCCTTGACGAAGGCGCGCCGCCCGCCGGCGGTGCGCAGACGTACCGCCGCGGCGGGCGAGAAGCCGCTCGTCTGGGTGACCGCCTCGGCCACGCTGCCGCCGAGGAACTCCCCGACCGCCTCGCGGACGGCCGGATGGACCTCTGACCAGGGAACCCGCACGCCGGACGCGGGCGGATCGGAATCGCTCATGCCATCCATCGTGCTGGTGGTGGCAAGCGATTTTCAGGCCCTGGACGCGTAGACGATGACATTGTCGAGATATTCGCCCTTGGCGTAGTCGAACGTGCCGCCGCAGGTGACCAGTTTGAGCCCATCGTCGACGTACACCCGTTTGAGCGGGAAGTTGTCCTTGTGCACCTGCTGGACGGAGTCGACCTTGTACGTGGCGATCTTGCCGTCGCTGCGCTTCACCTTGACGATCTCGCCCTTGCGCACCCGCTTGAGCTTGTAGAAGACGGCGGGGGCGGTCTTGGTGTCGACGTGGCCCACGATCACCGAGGCGCCCTTCTCGCCGGGCACCACGCTGCCGGTGAACCAGCCGGCCATCGCGGGTTTCTCGTACGGGGGCAGCTCGACCTCGCCGTCCTCGCTCAGCCCGAGCTTCATCAGCGGCGCCTCGACGTCGATCGACGGGATGTCGATGCTCCTGGGCACCACGTTCGCGGCGGGCTCGGTGCCGATCTGGAGGTTGTTGCCGAACACGACGAGCAACAGCCCCGTGGCGGCCCCCGCGAGGACCACCTGTCCCTTCCGGGCCATGGCTAGCCCCGGCTGCGGCGCTTGATCGCCAGCCCGGCGCCGACGGCCAGGACGAGGGCGAGCGCCACGCCCATCGGCCCGAGCGGCAGCGTCGACTCCTCCTCGGCCTCCTTGCCGAACATGCCGCCGCCACCCGCCCTGGGCGCCTTGGTGGGCACGCCGGTGGGCACGTCGGCCCTGACCACCCGGAGCGTGGCCTTGCCGGTGTCGTTGGTGCCGTCGCACTTGACGTCGACCGTGTAGGAGCCGCGCTTGACGGTGCCGGAGACCTGTGCCTCGCCGCGCACCCACGGCCCGGTGGCCTGACGGCCGGTCGCGGCGGGCGTGGCCAGCGCGTCGGTGGTGGGGTTGAGGGTGACGCCGTTGATGAACGCCTTGGAGGTCGCGGTGCCGGTGTGGGCGGGGCCGCCGGTGGGGACGGGGCAGTTGGCCAGGATCCACACCTTCGAGGTCTCGCCCGCGGTGACTCTGTCGGGGTTGAGCTGCACGTTGATGGCCGGTCTGGTGACCGTGGAGGTCGGGGTCGCGGTGGCCGTCGACGTGGGGGTGGCCGTGGGGGTGGGGGTCGGTGTCGTCTGCGCCTCCGCCGAACAGCCCATCGCGCCGATCACGAGGATGGCACCCGCGTACGCGACTCGCCTTGCCCTGAGCACCAGCGCACCCCACTTCGCCGTCCTGCACCAAGCATCCACCAAATTTGCGGACGCTGCCCCTCCTGATACCCAGAAATTCTGGGCGAATCCATGACCAACGATCATGATTGATTTGATTGGCCCGGTACGTCAAGGGTGACAGCATTGCCCGGCGTTGGCCCGGGTTTTACTCTTCGGGGCGATCAGACGGCGTGTCGGACCAGCGGGGGCCGACGCCGCGCAGCGTCACGGTGCGCGCCTCGTCGCCGGTCTCGCGGTCGATGTGGATCTCGAGCCGGTCGTCGGAGAGGCCTTCGACCAGCCCTTCGCCCCATTCGACGACGGTCACCGACTCCTCCAGCGAGGCGTCGAGGTCGAGGTCGTCGACCTCGAGGTCACCGCCGAGCCGGTAGGCGTCGGCGTGGACGAGCGGCGGGCCCTGGCGCAGCGACGGGTGGACCCGGGCGATCACGAACGTGGGCGAGGTGATCGGGCCGCGTACTTTGAGGCCCTCGGCGATGCCCTGCACCAGGGTGGTCTTGCCGGCGCCGAGCGGGCCCGACAGGACGACCAGGTCGCCGGGGCGCAGCCGGGCGGCCAGGCGCGCGCCGTAGGAGCGCATGTCCTCGGCGGTCGCGAGCCGCTCCGCGGTCACCGCGCCCCCCTCCTCAGGACAAGAATCCGCAGCGCCGGTCCGTTCATCACAGCTCCACCCGCTTGATCAGGTCGCGCAGCGCGTCGTTGACCGCGCCGGGACGTTCCAGCTGGATCAGGTGGGAGGTGTCGGGCACCTCGGTCAGCTGGGCCCTGGGCAGCGCGGCCGCGATGGCCCTGCTGTGCTCGGGCGGGGTCAGCCAGTCTTTGGCCCCGACCATGATCGCGGTGGGCACCGGGTCGAGGACGTGCAGCGCCGACAGCTTGTCATGGTTCATCAGCGCGGGGTAGAAGTCGGCGACCACCTCGGTCGGGGTCGCCCTGATCATCGTCTCGGCGAAGTCGACCAGGGTCGGGCTGACGTTGCGCGAGTCGCCGAAGCCCATGTGGCGGGTGACGAGGAAGGCGATGTCGCTGCCCGCGTGGCGGGTGCGGTCGACCAGCGAGCCTCTCTTGCCGAGCATGGAGACCGTCGTCGGCGCGACCCGGTGCACGACCTTCGACACCAGCGCCGGCAGGCCCAGGGTGATCTCGGCCAGCTTGCCCGCCGAGGTCGCGATCAGCGCCACGCCGCGGATCCGGTCGCCGAACAGCTCGGGATGGCGGTCGGCCAGCGCCATGATCGTCATGCCGCCCATGGAGTGGCCGACCAGCACGCACGGGCCGGGCACGAACTCCTTGATCACCTCGGCCAGGTCGTCGCCCAGCCGGTCGATCGTGCTGTCCGCGGCGCCCGCGCGCTGCGAGCGGCCGTGGGACCGCTGGTCCCACAGCACCATGCGGTGCGTGTCGCGCAGGTGCCGGCGCTGGTAGTGCCAGGATTCGAGGCTGAGACAGTAGCCGTGGCAGAACACGATCGTCAGCGGCGGGTCGTCGGGTCCGTCGATCTCGACGTGCAGGGCCACTCCGTCGGAGGTGGTGAGCGTGTGCTCCCTGCCGCGCAACTCGCCGAACGGCTCGCTGGCCTCCAGGTCGGGCCGCAGCCTGATCTGGCCCACCGCGAGGCGTTTGGCCAGCGCAGCCGCCGCGACACCCGCCGATGCGGCGCCGACGATCGCGCCGGCGATCCCGACCCTCCGCCGTGTTGTCGTCGTCATGTCCCCGACTCCTTGTACACCCGCGGCACCCGCGCACCGATCCTGGTCACGATCTCATGGGTGATCGTGCCGAGGCTATCCGCCCACTCCTGAGCGGTGGGCTCTCCGTCCCCACCGGGGCCGAAGAGGATGACCTCGTCACCTGGAGCCAGCGGGTCGTCGCCCATATCGATCATGAACTGGTCCATGCAGACCCGTCCGGCGACCGTCCTGCGGCGACCCCCCGCCAGCACCTCGGCGCGTCCGGTGGCATGCCGGAGGATACCGTCGGCGTAGCCGAGCGGCACCAGGCCGAGCGTGGTCTCCCGATCGGTGACATAAAGATGTCCGTAGGACACTCCGGACCCCTCCGGCACCCGCTTGGCCAGCGCGACGCGTGCCGCGAGCGTCATCGCCTGCCGGAGACCGAAGTCGCCCAACTCGGGAATCGGGCTGAGCCCGTACATCGCGATGCCCGATCTGACCATGTCGTAGTGGACCCGCGGCAGCGTCACGATCGCGGCGGAGTTGGCCATGTGCCTGATGACGTGGGACCCTCCGGCGCCCGCCTGGTCGGCCAGCTTGAGCGCCGTCTCGAACGCGTCGATCTGCAGGTCGATGGAGGGATGGCCGGGAATGTCGGCGCAGGCGAAGTGGGTCCAGAGCCCGACGATCTCGATGGCGCCCTCGGCCTGCAGCGCCAGCGCCCTGGCCAGCAGCCCGGGCCAGGCGGCCAGCGGCGAGCCGCCCCTGCTCATGCCGGTGTCGGCCTCCAGATGCATCCGGGCGGTGCGCCCGGTGCGCCGGGCGGCGGCGGCGATCTCGTCGAGCAGCGGCTCGTCGGACGCGGACAGCTCGATGTCGGCCCGCAGCGCCTCGTCGACCGGCTCACCCGGGGTGATGATCCACGACAGCAGCGGCGCGGTGACTCCGCCCTCGCGCAGGGCGAGCGCCTCCCTGATGTAGGCGGTGCCGAGCCGGTCCACGCCGGCGTCGAGAGCGGCCTTGGAGGTGGGCACCAGCCCGTGCCCGTAGGCGTCGGCCTTGACGGCGGCCATCAACTCCGCGCCGCCCGCGTGATTCTTGAGCAACGCCACGTTGTGCCTGATCGCGGCCAGGTCGACCCGCGCCTCCGCGGGCGTCGCCATCGGGTGGTACACCATCTCTCCAGTCTGGCAGCTACCTCACGTGGTCGAGCGCGGTTCGTCCTTCACCGCGCGAATCGCCGAGGGGATCGCGTCCGCCACCTCCGCCGCGGTCAACGGCGCTCCGTCGGCGGCGATCCGGCCCGCCAGCCCGTGCAGATAGGCGCCGCACGAGCCGGCCTCGTAGCAGCCGAGCCCCTGGGCGAGCAGCGCCCCGGCGACGCCGGAGAGCACGTCGCCCGTGCCTCCCGTGGCCAGCCACGAGGTGCCGGTGCCGTTGACGCGGGTCGGCCTGTCCTGCTCGGCGACGACCGTGGTCGACCCCTTGAGCAGCACGGTCACGCCCAGCTCCGCCGCGGCCCGGCGGGCGTGCTCCAGCCTGGCGGCCTCGATCTGGTCGCGGTCGGCCCGCGTCAGCCGCGCCAGCTCGCCCGCGTGCGGGGTGATCAGGACCGGCGCCGTACGGCGGAGCAACGTCCGGTCCCTGGCCACCAGGGTCAGCGCGTCGGCGTCGATCAGCACCGGCACGTCGCTGTCGAGCACGCTCCTGGCCAGCTCGTGCGCCCAGTCACCGGTGCCGAGACCGGGACCGAGCACCCACGCCTGCACCCTGCCGACCTCGCGGATCGAGGGCCGGTCCAGCTCCGTGATCACCGCCTCGGGCCAGCGCGCCCGGACCTGGGCGACCGGCGCCCCAGAGCCGGCGTAGCGCACCATGCCCGCGCCGGCCCGCAGCGCCCCGCCGACGGCCAGCACGGCGGCCCCTGTGTACTGATCGCTGCCGGCGGCGACGCCGAGCACACCCCGGCGGTATTTGTCGGACTCCTTCGACGGGCGCGGCAGCAGGTCCTCCATGTCCTCGTGGGTGAGCAGCGCCACGTCCGGGTCGGGCAGGTAGGGGCCGAGCCCGATGTCGACCAGCTCGATCGCCCCCGCGTGGGCCGCGCCGGGATCGACGAGCAGCCCCGCCTTGTAGGCGCCCATCGTGACGGTCACCTGAGCCTCGACCGCCACGCCCTGCACCCGGCCGCTGCTCGCGTCGACCCCGCTGGGCACGTCGACCGCGACCACGGGGGCGGGCGCGGCGTTGACGGCCCGGGCGAGGCCGGCGTAGGGCTCGCGCAGCGCCCCGGCCACCCCGATGCCGACGAGCCCGTCGAGGATCAGCTCGGCCCGGTCCACCGCCTCGACGCCGACGATCCGTCCACCGGCCAGCCGGAACGCCTCCAGCCCGGCCTCGTGTGTCCGGGTGCCGGCCAGGATCGCCTCCACCCTGGCGCCGCGCCCGGCCAGGAGCATTCCCGCGTAGAGGGCGTCGCCGCCGTTGTCGCCGCTTCCCACGAGCAGCAGGACGCGGGCGCCGTACACCTTGGGGAGCAGGGCGGCGCAGACGGCGGCGAGCCCGGAGGCGGCGCGCCGCATGAGCGAGCCCTCGGGCAGCCGCGCCATGAGCACGTGTTCGGCTGCTCTGATCTGGTCAGCGGTGTAGGCGGTGCGCATGATCCGAAGCTATCCCTCGGCGATCACGTAGGCCACGGCGACGCCCGCGTCGTGGCTCAGCGAAATGTGCCACCGCTTGATCCCGAGACCGTCGGCGACGTCGGCGGCCTTACCTGTGACCCTGATCTCCGGTTTGCCGGTCTCGTCGCAGCGCACCTCGGCCTCCAGGTGCCCGACCCCCCTCGGCCCGCCGAGCGCCTTGGCCACGGCCTCCTTGGCGGCGAACCTGGCGGCCAGGGATTGCACGGGGAGCGGCCGCTCCACCTCGGTGAACAACCGCTCGCGCAGAGTGGGTGTCCGCTCCAGCGCCGCCTCGAACCGCGCGATGTCGACGATGTCCACCCCGATGCCCAGGATCATCCCCCCAGGCTAACGTCGCTCAGAACGCGCCCCGGTGCCATGGACCCCAGATCGCGAACGACATGCCATGACGGGACTGGATGTTCACGTAAAGGGTGTGGCCGCCCGGGCCGAAGGTGGACCCCGCGAACTCCGCGCCGGGATCGCCGGCGATGGGCGCCAGCCGGCAGAAGTCGAAGATCTCGCCCTGCCGGGAGAGCCCGCGCAGGTAGTTGTCGCCGTCGCCGTCCTCGCAGAGCACCAGCGTGCCCCGCGGGCTGGCCGTCACGTTGTCCGGCAGGTCGAGCACCGACGACCGGGGCGACTCGTAGGCGAGCTTGAGCCGGCCGCTCCACGTCTCGTACGCCCACACCTGGCCGTGGCCCTTGCCGAACCCGTCGGGCACCGGGGCGTCGGGCACGGGGGCGCCGCCCTGGGTGGAGACGAAGTAGACGGTGCCCTGGTGGTGGATCGCGCCCTCCAGCCGGGAGAAGATCGCGGCCCCCTTGGCCCGCCCCTGCCTGCCCACCGCCTGGACGGCCTCCTCGTTCGACGGCCTGCCGGTGAAGGTGGGGTCGGGGTCGTCGATGTCCACCCAACTGGTCGAGTAGACGGCTCCCGGCCGCTGCCCCGCGGACAGGTCCTCGCGCGGCGAGCCCTTGACGGCGAGCATCTGCAGCCGGCCGCCGTCGAGGATGCGGCCGGCCTTGACCGGGTTCTCCGGCGGCAGGTAGCGGTAGAAGCCCGAGGCGAACCCGAAGCAGTCTTCGGTCAGATAGAGCGCCCCCGACGTGGGGTCGAAGGCGGCCGACTCGTGCGCGAACCGGCCCGCCGACCTGATCGGCTTGGCCGTCGCGGCGCCGAGGACCGGCACCTCGAAGATGTAACCGTGCTTGCGGGTGAGCTGGGAGTTGTCGCCGCCGGAGAAGTCGTCGCGCACGTCGGGCCCGTTGACCGTCTCCTCGCAGCTCACCCAGGCCTTCCACGGCATGGGGCCGCCGGAGCAGTTCATCATGGTGCCGGTGAGCGACGGGCCGCTGCGCATCACCTCGCCGTAGCGGGTGACGCGCAGCGTCGAGGTGCCGCCGCCGGCCATCCTGTCGTAGGCCTTGTCCTGGTCGCCGAACGCTCCGACGGGGCCGTTGACCTCGTGGTTGCGCACGAGGTAGGCGGTGCCGCGCGGCGCGGCGAACGCCGCCATCCCGTCGTGCCTGCCGGGCACGGCCGAGCCGTCGGAGAACTTCTGGCCCGCCGCGCTGAACGACCGGTAGCCGAACCCGTCGGGCAGGTGCAGCCTGACCTTGCCGTCACGCAGGTCGGCCACGGGGCGCAACGGCCCGTAGCCGCGCACCGGCTTGGCCCCGCCCCTCTCGCCCGCGCAGGCGACCCCGGCGAACGGTCCGGCGATGCCGGCGGCCATCGCCACGGTTGCTCTGGCGAGAAAGCGACGACGGTCCACGGGGGCCTCCCAGGCGCTGCTTGCCCAGAACAGTAATGCCCCAGAACTCGCCACATGACCGGTTCGGCGAGGATCACGGGACGACGGTTTCCGAACTGAGTCTCGGTTTACCCACATGTTCATCCACAGCCTGTGGACGACCACCCGGCTGACATGCGGTCAGAACGGCGTCGCTACGCTGCCAAGGTGAACAACGGCTACGTTGAACTGAGCAGGGAGCAGTGGAGCGAACTCCGCAAGAACACGCCCTTGACTCTCACGGCGCAAGAGCTCGAAGAGTTGCGCGGCGTCGAAGACCCCATCGACCTCACCGAGGTCACCGACATCTATCTCCCACTGACGAGGCTGCTCAACCTGCACTTCACCGGGTCCAAGCAGCGCAGCAGCGTGCTGAGCGCCTTCCTGGGCCACCACGAGCAGAGCGTCCCGTACATCCTGGGCATCGCGGGCAGCGTCGCGGTCGGCAAGTCGACCACGGCGCGGCTGCTGCACACGCTGCTGGCCCGCTGGCCCGAGCATCCGCACGTGGAGCTGGTCACCACCGACAGCTTCCTCTTCCCCAACGCGGTGCTGGAGGCCAAGGGCATCATGCACCGCAAAGGCTTCCCCGAGAGCTATGACCGCAGGGCCCTGGTCAGGTTCGTGGCCGAGGTGAAGGCCGGGTCGCCGGAGGTCAGGACACCGGTCTACAGCCACCTTGAGTACGACATCGTGCCCGGTGCACACCAGGTCGTGAAAAATCCGGATATCTTGATCATCGAGGGCCTCAACGTCCTCCAGCCCGCCCCGCCCACCTCGCTCGCGGTCAACGACTACTTCGACTTCTCCATCTACGTCGACGCCAAGGTGGAGGACATCCGAGACTGGTACGTGGAACGCTTCCACAAGCTCCGCCGCACCGCCTTCGAGGACCCGAAATCCTACTTCCGCTACATCGCCGAGCTCTCCTACGGGGAGGCCACGGACTTCGCGGTCAAGGTCTGGCGCGACATCAACGAGCGCAACCTGATCGAGAACATCGCCCCCACCCGCGGGCGCGCCGACCTGGTGCTGAAGAAGGGCCCCGACCACGCGGTCAGGCGGGTACGGCTTCGCCGAACCTGAAGACCTCCTCGTACACGTAGACCGCGAACCTGCCCCCGCACCCCAGATCGTCGACGTCGGCGAACCAGCAGTCCGTATCGTGATCATGGCACCAGAACGTCATCATGCGGACAGGTTCGCCGACACCTGTCAATGGAACGTCAACGTCCGATCGACGACAATGACCCGATGCTCCATCTGCGACTGATCACCCCGCCCGCCCGCACCGGTGAGGTGACGGCGGTGCTAGAGCGGTGCGCGGGCACCACCAACCTCGTCGTCATCCCCGGCGCGGCCCGCACGCCAGAGGGCGACCTGATCTTCTGCGACGTGGCCCGCGAGTCGGCCAACGAGGTGATCAGCAGGCTCGAATGGCTGAAGGAGGAGGGGTCGATCGCCGTCGAGCAGGTGGACCTCGCGCTCTCCAGAGTGGCCGAGGAAGCCGTCAAGGAGGCGCCCGGCGAGCCCGAGGACGCGGTGGTCTGGGCGGAACTGGCGCAGAAGGTCGAGGGTGATTCCCGGGTCACCTGGGCCTACCTCGTGTTCCTGATGATCGCCACCCTGCTGGCCGCCATCGGCGTGCTGCAGAACTCCCCCATCCTGATCGTCGGCGCGATGGTCCTCGGACCCGAGTTCGGCGCGATCGCGGCCATCTGCTTCGGGCTGCTCGGCCGCAGGTGGCGGCTGATCGTCGACTCCCTGCGGACCCTGGTCATCGGGTTCGCGCTCGCGATCGCGGTGACGTTCGCCTTCGGGCTCGTCATGCACTGGCTCGGCTGGATCGGCGTGCGCAACCTGCTGTCCAACGAGGAGGTCCAGTTCATCGTCAAACCCGACCAGTGGTCGTTCATCGTGGCGCTGCTCGCCGGCGTGGCCGGAGTGCTGTCGATCACCGCGGGCAAGTCGTCGGCCCTGATCGGCGTGTTCATCTCGGTCACCACGGTCCCGGCGGCCGGATACGCCGCCGTGGCGCTCGCCCTCGGCGACTGGCCCGAGGTCGCCGGCTCGGTCTCGCAGCTCACGCTGAACATCGCCGGCATGCTCATCGCGGGCACCGCCACGCTCACGGTCCAGCGGAAATTCTGGCCTCAAGTAGGACGCGGCTCATCCGTGTGACCGATGCGGGGCCCTGAAGACGGCGGGTAGGGTCCGGATCATGCACATCCTCGCCACCGAGGGGCTGACCAAACGCTTCCCCACCGTCACGGCGCTCGACCAGCTGACGGTCACCACCGGCCCCGGCGTCACCGGCCTGGTGGGAGCGAACGGCGCGGGCAAGTCGACACTGATCAAGATCATGCTGGGCCTGCTCCCACCCACCGCCGGCAGCGCGCGGGTGCTCGACCTCGACGTCACGACACAGGGCGCGGAGATCCGCAGGCTGGTCGGATACATGCCCGAGCACGACTGCCTCCCGCCCGACGTCTCCGCCACCGAGTTGGTCGTCCACCTCGCCCAGATGTCCGGGCTGCCGCGCACGGCCGCCCGCGAGCGCGCCGCCGACGTGCTGCGCCACGTCGGCCTGGCCGAGGAACGCTACCGAGCCGTCGGCGGCTACTCCACCGGCATGAAGCAGCGCGTCAAGCTCGCCCAGGCGCTGGTGCACGACCCCAGGCTCATCTTCCTCGACGAGCCCACCAACGGGCTCGACCCGCGGGGCCGTGACGAGATGCTGACGCTGATCAGGCGCATCGGCACCGAGTTCGGCATCAGCGTGCTCGTCACCTCACATCTGCTCGGCGAGCTCGAACGCATCTGCGACCACGTGATCGTCATCGACGCCGGCCGGCTGCTGCGGTCCTCCGCGATCGCCGAGTTCACCCAGGCCACCCAGAGCGTCACGGTCGAGGTGGAGGAGGGCACGGGGCCGCTCGCCGAACGGCTGACCGAGCTCGGCCACACGGTCACCCCGCACGGCCGCCTGCTGCTGGTGAAGGTCACCGGTCCCGAGACGTTCGACGCGATCCGTGACGCCGCCGTCGACCTCGACCTCTGCCTGATCCGGCTGGAACAGGGCCGCCACCGCATCGAGGACATCTTCAGAGAGGAGGTCGCCGGTGTCTGAGATCTACGACATCGGTTACCGCCACTACGACGGGCCACGGCTCGGCCGCGCCCACTCGACGCGCGCGCTCGCCGTCCACAGCCTGCGTGGCGTCTTCGGGCTCGGCCGCACCGCCCGCAGCAAGATCATGCCGTTCGCGCTGGCCGTCATCATGTTGCTGCCCGCGGTCGTGTCGATCGCGATGATGGCCCTGATCGGGCAGCGCGGCGTGAGCTACAGCGCCTACGCGGTCATCATGCAGGCGGTGCTCGCCATCTTCCTGGCCTCACAGGGCCCCGCGATCGTCGCCCCCGACCTGCGGTTCCGGGTGCTGCCGCTCTACCTGTCACGGCCCATCTCGATCGGTGACTACGTGAGCGCCAAGCTCGCCGCGATGACCTTCGCGCTCTTCCTGATGGTCGCCGTGCCGCTGACGCTGATGTACCTGGGCGAGCTGCTCATCGACCTCGAAGGGCCGCCACAGACCAAGGAATACCTCGGCGCCCTGGCCATGGCCCTGGTCCTGGCGGTGCTGCTGTCCGCCTTCGGCCTGGCCATCGCCTCGCTCACGCCCCGGCGCGGGCTGGGAGTCGCCTCGGTCATCGCCGTCTACCTGCTGGTCTCGGCCTCGGTCCCGGTGCTCTACGGCACCCTGGAGTCCACCGGCAACGAGGCGGCGGCCCGGTGGTCGTGGCTGGTCAATCCGTTCTGGCTGGTCGACGCCGTGCAGGTGTGGTTGTTCGGCACCACGCCCAACTCCGAGGGCGGCTACCCGCCGGGGCCCGCCCCTGCCGTCATCGTGGTCGCGCTGATCGCCGTCGCCGTCGCGGTCCTCGCGCTCCGCTACCGGAAGGCGGCCTCTCGATGAAGATCGACCTCTCCCAGGTCTCGCGCTGGTACGGCAACGTCGTCGCGGTCAACGACGTGACGATGACGATCGGGCCGGGGGTCACCGGTCTGCTGGGGCCCAACGGCGCGGGCAAGTCGACGCTCCTGCACATGATGGCCGGCTTCCTGGCCCCGTCAGGCGGATCGGTCACGCTGGACGGTACGCAGATCTGGAAAAACCACCACATTTATCGAAATATCGGGCTCGTTCCTGAGCGAGAGGGTGTGTACGGCTTCCTGACCGGCTGGCAGTTCGTCCTGTCGGCCGCCAGGCTGCACGGCCTGTCCGACCCCGTCCAGGCCGCCCGCAAGGCCCTGGCCACGGTCGAGATGGAGGAGCCCAAGGACCGCCGCGTCGAGACCTACTCCAAGGGCATGCGCCAGCGCGTGAAGGTCGCCGCGGCGCTCGTCCACGACCCCCCGGTGCTCCTGCTCGACGAACCGTTCAACGGCATGGACCCACGTCAGCGATTGCACCTGATGGACCTGATCCGGTCCATGGGCGTGGCGGGCAAGACCATCCTGTTCAGCTCCCACATCCTGGAAGAGGTCGAGCGGGTCGCCCAGCACATCGAGGTGCTGGTCGCCGGCCGGCACGCCGCCTCGGGCAACTTCCGCGAGATCCGCCGGCTGATGACCGACCGGCCCCACCTGTTCAGGATCCGCTCCAGCGACGACCGCAAACTGGCCGCCGCCCTCATGCTCGACACCTCGGCCGGCGGTGTGACCCTCGGCCCCGACGGGCTGGAGGTGCAGGCCATCGAGTTCCGCCGATTCGCCTGGCTCCTCCCCCGCGTCGCCCGTACCGAGGGCATCCGCCTCCACCAGGTCTCCCCTGCCGACGAGGACCTGGAAAGCGTCTTCTCCTACCTGATCACCCGGAGCACCTGATGACCCCGCACGTGGTCCCAGCGACCGAACCGCCCAACGGAGTGAGGCCGTGAACCCGCGCCGGATCCCAGCGACCGAGCCGCCGAACGGAGTGAGGCCGTGAACACCGTGGTCGCCGGCATCACCTACCGGGCGCTGCTGGGCAGGCGCCGGATCATCCTGCTGGCGCTGCTCCCGCTGGCCCTGATCGGGCTGGCCCTGCTGCTGCACCTGGTCGACGGCGGCGGCCAGCGCTCGGCCGTGCTGCTGATGGAGAAGTTCGCCATCGGCACCATGCTCCCGCTGCTCGGCCTCATAGCGGGCACCGGTGTGATCGCCCCGGAGATCGACGACGGCACGATCATCCACCTGATGTCCAAGCCGATCTCCCGCCCGGTCATCGCCCAGACCAAGTTCGTGGTGGCCGCCTCGCTGGTGGGGCTGTTCGCCGCGATCCCGACCTACGCCTCGGCCTGGCTCCTGGTGGGCCACGAGGACGGCATCGCCCTCGGCTTCGCGGTGGGGGCGCTGGTGGCGGGCATCGCGTACGCCGCGATCTTCCTGCTGCTCGGCGTCGTCACGCGCCACGCGGTGACGATCGGCATCATCTACGCCCTGGTCTGGGAGACCCTGATCGGCGGTTTCGTCCCGGGCGCCCGGAAGTTCTCGGTGCAGCAGTGGGCCGAGTCGGTCGCGAGCCAGATCTCCACCTCCCCCTACCTGACGCCCGACGTGACGCTCGGCTTCGCCGTGCCGGCTCTGATCGTCGTGACGGTGGTCGGCGTCTTCTGGACAGGTCGCAGGCTGCGGGTCTTCTCCCTCACGGGCGACGAGTAGCCGCTCTGACCTGCCCGCGCGGCATGACACCCGACTGCCGGACCCGAACATGACGAAGGGGTACGACACCAGCGTGTCGTACCCCTTCGAACAGCGTCAGACGCAGGCGGCCCGCACGACGCCGGCGAGCCGATCGGCGACCTTGGTGGCGTGCTCCTCCGAAGAGGCCTCCACCATCACCCGGATCATCGGTTCGGTGCCGCTCGGCCTGATCAGCACCCTGCCCGACTCGCCCAGCTCCGCCTCGGCCTCGGCCACGGCGGCGGTGAGCTCGGGCACCGCGGCCTTGCCCCGGTCGACGTCCTTGACGTTGATCAGGATCTGCGGCAGCGGGGTCATGATCGCGGCCAGCTCCTTGAGCGGCCGGCCGGTGGCCGCCATCACCGACAGCAGGTGCAGCGAGGTCAGCAGCCCGTCTCCCGTGGTGGCGTGGTCGAGCATGATGACGTGCCCCGACTGCTCACCGCCCAGGTTGTAGCCGTCGGCCTTCATCCGCTCCAGCACGTAGCGGTCGCCCACCGCGGTCTCCACCACGTGGATGCCCGCGTCGCGCATGGCCAGCTTGAAGCCCAGGTTGGACATCACGGTCGCGACCACGGTGTCCTTGGCCAACGCGCCCTCGGCGTGCATGGCGCCCGCCAGGATCGCCATGATCTGGTCACCGTCGACGATCGCGCCCGTGTGGTCGACCGCCAGGCAGCGGTCGGCGTCGCCGTCGTAGGCGATGCCGACATCGGCGCCGCGCGAGATGACGATCTGCTGGAGCTTGTCCATGTGGGTGGAGCCGTGGGCGGCGTTGATGTTGAGGCCGTCGGGCCTCGCCCCGATCGCCTCGACCGTGGCACCGGCACGCAGCAACGCCTCGGGCGCGACCATGTGGGCGGCACCGTGGGCGCAGTCGACGACGACGTGCAGGCCGTCGAGCCTGCCCCGCGTCGTGGCCAGCACGTGGGTGATGTAGCGGTCGGCCTCGCCGTACGCGTCACGCACCCGCCCCACGGCGGAGCCGACGGGAAAGCTCCAGCCTTCGCCCAGCCGTCGCTCGATCTCGTCCTCGACCGCGTCGGACAGCTTGAAGCCGCCACGGGCGAGGAACTTGATGCCGTTGTCGGGGGCCGCGTTGTGCGACGCCGACAGCATGACGCCGAGATCCGCGCCGAGCGCGGCCGTGAGATGGGCGACGGCCGGGGTGGGCAGCACGCCGAGGCGCAGCACATCCACTCCGGAAGCCGCGAGGCCGGCGACCACGGCGGCCTCGAGAAACTCTCCCGAGGCACGCGGGTCCCGGCCTACGACCGCTATCGGACGACGTCCGGTAGCGGCGAACGCGCCTGCATCGCCGAGGACGTGAGCCGCCGCGACCGAAAGGTCCATGGCAAGCTCCGCCGTGAGGTCGCGTCCAGCGACCCCACGCACCCCGTCGGTGCCGAAAAGACGCGCCAACTCAGCGCTTGCTGTACTGCGGAGCCTTACGGGCCTTCTTGAGGCCGTACTTCTTCCGCTCCGTGGCGCGGGCGTCACGGGTGAGGAAGCCGGCCTTCTTCAGCGGCGGGCGGTTGACGTCGACGTCCAGGATCGCCAGCGCGCGGGACAGACCCATGCGGAGCGCGCCGGCCTGGCCGGTCACGCCGCCACCGTCGATGCGCGCGATGACGTCGAACGCGTCCTCGGCGCCGAGCACCACGAAGGGCTCGTTGACGATCTGCTGGTGGACCTTGTTGGGGAAGTAGACATCCAGCGAACGACCGTTGATCGTCCACTTGCCGGTGCCGGGGACGATGCGCACGCGGGCGATCGCCTCCTTACGGCGACCGGTGCCGTACGAGTTGCCCGTGGTGACGGGCTTGCGCACGGGAGCGTCAGCGCTGGCGGTGGATTCGGTGGTGTATTCGGAAGGGAACTCCTCGCCGGAGAAGTCCTCCACCTCGGCCTCTACGACCGTCTCGACACCGGTGGGCTCAGCCACGGTTCTCCTCTAACTCTTTCGGACTTCTACTGGGCGATCTGGGTGATCTCGAACGGCACCGGCTGCTGGGCCTGGTGCGGGTGCTCGGAGCCCGCGTAGACCTTCAGCTTCTTGGCCATCTTCCGGCCGAGGGAGTTCTTGGGCAGCATGCCCTTGACGGCCTTCTCGACGGCCTTGTCGGGCCGCTTCTCCATGAGCTCGCCATAGCTCACGGAACGCAGACCACCCGGGTAGCCCGAGTGGCGGTAGGCCTTCTTCTGCTCCAGCTTGTTGCCGGTGAGCGCGATCTTGTCCGCGTTGATGACGATGACGAAGTCACCGGTGTCGACGTGGTTGGCGAAGATCGGCTTGTGCTTGCCGCGGAGCAGGATCGCGACGTGGCTGGCCAGCCGGCCCAGCACGACATCGGTCGCGTCGATGACGTACCACTGACGCTGGACGTCGGCGGGCTTCGGTGAGTACGTGCGCACGGTCGTAGCCTTCTTATGCTCGCGTCTTCGGCGCGCTGCCGGATGCGGCAGCGCTGGGGTCGGTCGGTGCGGGCACACGACGGCCCGGACCTTCCGTCTCCACAGAGATGGGAGATGACGCCGGACGCGCCGCGCATCGGTCTCGCTGGACCTATGCACACAACGAACGTTCAGGTTACCCACCTTCGCAGGCGCTGGTCAAAAGACCGGTAACCCTGGTCGAGTCTACCCGACCACAGAACGGTTCTATTTCAGTTCCCCCCATTCCCTTCATCACCAGTACCTCACATCTCTATCGTTGACTGCGGTATGTGGCAGACCTCTCACACCCGGCACACCCAGCGGAGCGCACGGCGCCGGAGTCATCTGGGTGTGCTCGCCTGCCTCATGGCCGCCCTCTTCCTCATGGGCGTGCTGTTCGGACGGATGAGCGACGACGTCGAACCCGCCGGCCACATCTACCTCCAAGAGACCGCCCCGTCCGCCGTCGCCACCCCCACCCCGTCGCCCAAGGCGGCGCAGCCGTACGCGGGCCGCATCCCCAGGCAGACCACCGCCGCGGTCGCGCCCAGCAGGATCAAGGCCAAGCCCACCACGTCACCGACCGACCTGGTCGACGGCTACACCGCCGACGACCCCACCCGCGTGCTGGGCGAGGAGACGCTCCAGGTGTCGTCGTCCCTGGCCGCCAGGGTCGTCTCCCTCACCAACGCCGCCCGCGCCAAGCACGGATGCGGGCCGCTCAGGGTCGACGGCAGGCTGACCCGCGCCGCCCGGGCCCACTCGCTGGAGATGGCCAGGAGCGGCCGGTTCGCCCACGACTCCCCCGACGGCCGCTCACCGTGGGACCGGATGGAGAGCGCCGGATACCGAGCGGGCGCCGCCGAGAACATCGGCCGCGGCTACTCCAGCGCCGAAGAGGCGGTCCGCGGCTGGCTCGACAGCCGTGACCACCGGCAGAACATCCTCAACTGCCGCATAACCGCCATCGGCGTCGGCGTGGTGGCCGGTCCCGGCGGTCCCTGGTGGACTCAGGACTTCGGATATTCCTGACACCTTCGCGATAGTCTCGCCCGCATGGGTTTTCCCGAGGACCGTGAGAGCAGCACGGAGAGCACCCCCCGCCGGTTCCGGAAGAAGCGCGAGGACGACACCGAAAGCGTGTTCCGTCCCCGCAAGAGCCCCGGCGATCGCGAGGAGGGCGTGCCGGGCGCCGAGACCACCGGCGACGCGAAGCCGGCGGACCCCGCGCCGCGCAGCGAGATGTGGAGCCCCTACGACGAGGGCAACCGCTCGCGCGGACCTTTGTGGTTCGTCCTCGGCGGCGTCGCGGTGCTGGGCCTTCTCGGCACCGGCCTCGCGGTGATGATGAACGCCGGGCCCGCCGACCCCGCCGGCACGGCGCAGGCCCGCCGCACGTCCGCGCCGCTCCCGTCGGCTCCGCCCGGCAAGTACAGCTACGCGGCCGAACGCACCACGGACCCCGAGCCGCTGACGGTCAAGGAGCTCTTCCCCAAGAAGAAGTTCACCGTCTCGGGCCGCTCCTACGAGATGACGGTCACCAGCAAGCTCAAGAAGTGCGCCGACGGGGCCGTGGGCGACAAGATGCTGAAGGCGCTCAAGAGCGGCAAGTGCACCCAGCTCATCCGGGCCAGCTTCCGCGACAAGAGCGGCAAGGTGATCGGCACGGTCGGCGTGGCCAACCTCAGGTCGAGCAAGACCGCCACCAAGGCGGCCTCCGTCGGCGACGACGCCAACTACGTCAAGCCGCTCGCCGGCAAGGACGAGATCACCAAGTTCGTCGGCTCGGGCAGCGGCGGCACCAAGGTGTGGATGCACGGCCACTACGCGGTCATGATCTGGTTTCAGAACAAGGACGGCAGCAAACCCGACTCCAAGGGCTCCAAGGTGATCTTCCAGGCGGCCACCGACATCTCCAAGGCGACCGTCTTCAAGGCTCTCGACGCCCGAACGTTGACCGGTTTTCCGGCGACCTGAAACCACGTTTTCGGCGCGTTAAGATCGTAAACAGGGCGTCCGATCCGGCCGGGAACGCCCATACCGGCATGACGATCTCGTGTCTCTCGCTAGGCTCGCCCTTATGCGTGGCCAGGAACCTGGGTCTGAGCACGATCGTAGGGAAGCCGACGGCTCGGCAGCGCCGGGGACGCCACCTCCGAGCTTCGGCCAGCCCTCCGAGCAGCCCCCACCTCCACCCTCGGTGGCGGCGAGCGGGCCATCGCCCCACGCGTTCCCGCCGGACCAGCCACCGGCCACCCCGGAGTCCGGGGTGACCTCTCCCGGAAACCGGCCCCCGCTCACACCGGGCCCCGGCGACGGCGTCCCCTGGGCCCCGCCCATCCTGCGGTCCAGCGCGGACCCTTCCCAGGACCGCGTCCCACCCCTCCGTGAGCCCGTCGCGGACGCGTCCTGGACACCCCCCATCCTGCGGTCCAACGCGACCTCCCCCGGAGACCGGACACCGTCCACGCCGGAGACCGGTGCGGGTCCTCTCCAGGACCGGCCCTCCGAAGCCGGCGCGGGCATCCCGCACGCACCGTCCGTCCCGGAGCCCGGCGCGAGCCGTCATCAGGGCTGGGCGCCGTCCGGCTCCGAGCCCCGGCCGGTGACGCCGGCCCACGACACGGAGACCACGGCGGAGGCCCGGCTCCCCGGCCGTCCAGGAGTGCCGTCGCCCTCGTCCCGTCCGCCCGAGCGCGCCGAGCGGGGCGACAGCGACCTGCCCGCGCTACCCGCCTTCCCCGGCGCGCAGCCTTGGGAGGTGCCCGAAGACGACACCGCCCCGTACGACTGGTTCGCGGGCGCCACCGATCCCGAGCACCGCGCCCGCGAGGCCGCCCCTGACGACGTCATGTCCTGGGCGGAGGAGCCGCCCGTGCCCTACGCGACCGAGGAGCAGGTGCCCTGGGAGAGCGACCCCAAGCCGCCCACCTGGGAGCCGCCGCCCGGCTTCACGGCGGCCGCGGCCGGCATGCAGGTGTGGCCCGCTCCCGTCTCCGACCCTCCGTTGATGCCCCCGTGGCCGGCCGCCACGGGCGAGCCGCTGCCCGGCCTCGACGGTGACGAAGCGGAGGCGGGTTCGCCGGATCTCGCCCGGCCAGGCCACCCGGCCGCCACCACCACCGACCCCGACGCCACCGCCCCCCACGCCTTCGATCCGAACGCGACCTCCCCAGACCCCGTCGCGAGCACACCACCCAGGCACCCCACCGGAAGCAACGCACTACCCGGACAGCCCACCACCGCAAGCAGCACACCCGGACACCCCACCACCGCAAGCAGCACACCCGGACACCCCACCACCGCAAGCAGCACACCACCCGGGCAGCCCACCACGGGAAGCAACGCACCGGCCGGGCGGTCGTCCACGCCGAAGGGCGGCACCCCCTTCAACCCGCAGGTCACCGCCCCTGACGGCCCGCATCCCCCGGAGCCCGGCGACATCCCCGTCTGGCCGCCCGCCCCCAAGCCCTCGCGCCAGGCCGACACCGGCCCCATGCCGGTGACCGACGCCCTATCACCCCCACCGCCCACGACTCCCCCGGCGACCTCCCGGTCCGAGACCTGGCCACCTCCACCCCATTCCAAGGGCCCGGCATCGGCGGCGCGGCCGGTCACACCCCAGGCCCCGCCGCCGGCTCCGCCGCCCGAAGCCCGCCCCGCCGCGTCACCGTCGGAGGCCCCCGGATCCGGCATCCGACCCGACGGCCCGGCACCCCTGCCCGTGACCAGGCCGAGCACGTCCCCGGCCAAGCCCTCCGGGGCCCGAATCCAGCCAACCGAGTCCGAGACTCGCGCGCCCCGGCCGGAGATCCCCGGAGCCGGGAGCGATGCCTCCGGCCCCCTTCCCCCCGCGTCTCCGTCCGGGTCCCGCCCTTCGGTGGCCCGGTCCGAGCTCCGCTCCGCCGCCTCCCGATCCGAGACCCAGGCCCCCGGACAACACTCCGAGGCCACGGGGGCCGACACCCAGCCCTCCGTGGTGAGGGCCGGCTCCTGGCCCCCGGCGCCGCAGACCGAGGAGCAACGTCAGGAGGAGCAACTCCCCGAGCTCCCTTTCAGCCCCGAGGTGTGGGGCCAGAAGCCCGTCCCGGCTCGCGGGCCGGTCCCCCTGCAGTCCGCCTCGTACGATCTGCCCACCCCGCCGCACGGCGCCACCGCCTACCCGCAGGGCGCGTACAAGCAGCCGGCGCCGCCTGCCCAGCCGACAGCCATCAAGGAGCCGGGCAAGAGCAAGCAGGCGCTGTTCGCCACGCTGGGTGTGCTGGTTCTGGCAGGCGTCGCCACCGGCGGTTTCTTCGCCTACAAGTCGCTGAGCACGCCGCCGCCCCCCGTCGCGACGGCCACCCAGCAGCCGGCCCCGACCGTGTCGGCCACCTCCGCCACCTCCGCCCCGACCACCACGGCCGAGCCCAGCGCACCCGCGGCCGCCATGCTCAACTCCGAAGACACCGATCCGCGGAAGCTCTCGCTGTCCGAGGCGTTCCCGAAGAAGAAGGTGGCGGCCGGCGGGGCCGACTTCGCCCGGGTCAAGACGAACCTGGAGCCCGACTGTGAGAAGGCCGCCGCGGGCCCGTTCGCGGACGCGCTGAAGGCGCAGAAGTGCAACCGGGTGCTGCGTGCCACGTACGTCGACGCCAAGCGCCGCTACGCGGTGACGACCGGCATCGCCGTGCTCCCCACCAGGGACGCCGCCCTGCGCGCCGACGAGACCAAGAACCTCTCCCGCAACCTGTGGTTCCGCGCCCTCCCGGGGCCCGCGGGCACGGGCGGCGAGCGCGTGCACATCGCGGGCGGCTACGCGGCGGGCCTCGTCTGGGGCCGCTACATCGTGTTCAGCTACGCCACCTACGCCGACGGCCACACTCCCGCGGCCAAGGACAAAACGCTCGGCAAGGTGAGCGACGCCTTCCGCGACCAGATGTCACTCGTGCTCGAGCGGCGCATCGCCAACGGCTGACGCGGTGCGCACCCGGCGCGTCGCGGCGGCGCGCGCCGCCAGCCGCTCCTCGGGGGGGTAACTCACCTCTTCCAGGCACAGCCCGTGCGCGGGCGCCACATGCACCCCGGAGTCTCGTACGGCCCGCGCCAGCACCTGACCGGGCCACTCCACCGGCCGGCGGCCGTCACCCGCGGCCAGCAGCGACCCCACCAGCGCCCGCACCATCGAGTGACAGAACGCGTCGGCCACCACGGTGGCGACCAGCAAGCCGTCGTCCTGCCGCACCCAGTCGAGCCGCTGCAGCTCCCTGATCGTGGTGGCCCCTTCCCGCTTCTTGCAGAACGCCGCGAAGTCGTGCTCGCCCCGCAGGCGCACGGCGGCGAGGTTCATCGCGTCGGCGTCGAGCGGCCGGTTGTGCCAGACGATCTCGTGGCGGCGCAGTGGGTCACCTCCGCCGGGGGCATCGGACACCCGGTAGGAGTAGCGACGGGACATGGCCGAGAAACGCGCATCAAAGCCCTCAGGAGCCACCGAGACGCGATGAACCCGTACATCCTGCGCCAATACCCCGGCCAGCCGCCGGACGAGCGCAGCGAGCCGCTCATCCACGCCGCGAGGCGCGCCCTCCACGTCGGGACCCGCCGAACCACGCCGGTCGAGTTCGGCCAGCGCCTCCACCGGGAGGTCCACGTGCGCCACCTGCCCCCGCGCGTGCACACCGGCGTCCGTCCGCCCCGCCACGGTCAGCGAGGGCGGCTCACCCAGCCGCAGGATCCTGCCGAGCGCCTGTTCGATCTCGCCCTGAACGGTACGACGCCCGGGCTGCCGGGCCCAACCGGAGAAGTCGGTGCCGTCGTACCCGAGGTCGAGGCGGAGCCGTACCACGAACTTCCTCCAGAAACTGTGCTCGGCCGATCAACGAGAAACGGGCCCGGAACCCCGCGATGGGGTCCGGACCCGGTTCAGCCTGCCTGACGGATCAGGCTTCGTCCTTCTTCGCCTCGGCCGAAGCCTCAGCGGGAGCCTCGCCGGCCTCGGCGGCGGGCGCCTCCGCGGTCTCGGCAGCCGGGGCCTCAGTGGCCTCGGCGGCCGGCGCTTCGGTCTCCTCGGCCTTGGCGGCCGGGGCGGCGCTCTCGTCGGCCTTGGCCGCCGGAGCCTCGGTGCTCGACACGCTGACGGTCTTCAGCGGCTCGGTCACCAGCTCGATGACGGCCATCGGGGCGTTGTCGCCCTTACGCGCACCCACCTTGGTGATGCGGGTGTAGCCGCCGGGACGCTCGGCGAACGTCGTCGCGATCTCGGTGAAGAGGTGGTGCACGACGCCCTTGTCCTTGACGACGGTGAGCACCTGGCGACGGTTGTGGATGTCGCCCTTCTTCGCCTTGGTGATCAGACGCTCCGCCAGCGGCCGAAGGCGCTTGGCCTTGGTGACCGTGGTGCGGATCCGGCCGTGGCGGAACAGGTCGGTGGCGAGGTTCGCCAGGATCAGCCGCTCGTGCGCCGGGCTGCCGCCGAGACGCGCGCCCTTGGTGGGCTTGGGCATTTCTCTCTCCTTGGAGTTAACCCGCTCCGGCCGTGTCAGGTACCGGAGTCGGGGACGGGAACCGCTCGCGCGGTTCCTGTCACATCAACCAGTCCGTAGGGCTAGGCCCTCGCGGGTCAATCAATTCCCGGCGGTGCCGAAGCCCTCCGGGGACTCGCGGGGGACGGCGCCCCCGCGGGTTCTAGTACTGCTCCGTCTCGACGTACGCGCTGTCGTCGTCGTCGTAACCGGCACCGGCTACGGCGCTCGGGTCGAATCCAGGCGGAGAGTCTTTGAGCGCGAGCGACATCTCGTGCAGCTTCTGCTTGACCTCCTCTATCGACTTCGCACCGAAGTTACGAATGTCGAGAAGGTCCTGCTCGCTGCGGGCGACGAGCTCACCCACGGTGTGGATGCCCTCGCGCTTGAGGCAGTTGTACGAGCGGACGGTGAGGTTGAGCTCCTCGATCGGCAGCGCCAGGTCGGCGGCCAGAGCGGCGTCGGTCGGCGACGGGCCGATGTCGATGCCCTCGGCTTCGACGTTGAGCTCGCGGGCCAGGCCGAACAGCTCGACGAGGGTCTTACCGGCGGAGGCCACCGCGTCGCGGGGCTTCATGGCCGGCTTCGTCTCGACATCGAGGATGAGGCGGTCGAAGTCGGTGCGCTGCTCGACTCGGGTGGCCTCGACCTTGTAGGTGACCTTGAGCACCGGGGAGTAGATCGAGTCGATCGGAATGCGACCGATCTCCTGGCCGGGCTGCTTGTTCTGGGCCGCGGAGACGTAGCCGCGACCGCGTTCGACGGTCAGCTCCATCTCCAGCTTCGCCTTGCCGTTGAGCGTGGCGATGCGCAGCTCGGGGTTGTGCACCTCGACACCGGCCGGAGGCGCGATGTCGGCGGCGGTGACCTCACCCGGGCCCTGCTTGCGGAGGTACATCACGACCGGCTCGTCGTGCTCGGACGAGACGACCAGCTCCTTGAGGTTGAGGATGATGTCGGTGACATCCTCCTTGACCCCCGGAACGGTCGAGAACTCGTGCAGCACGCCCTCGATCCGGATGCTCGTCACGGCCGCGCCCGGAATGGACGACAGCAGCGTGCGGCGGAGCGAGTTGCCGATGGTGTAGCCGAAGCCCGGCTCCAGCGGCTCGATGACGAACCGGGACCGGGTGTCGTCGATCGACTCTTCGAGAAGAGTCGGGCGCTGAGCGATCAGCATCTGCGGGTTCTCCCCTTTTTCGTGTGGCGCCCGCTATATGACGCCACTCCGATGAACAACCCTGGTCCGCGTACGGTCTCCCGCACGCGAACCAGTGGGCGAGTGACTACTTCGAGTAGTACTCGACGATGAGCTGCTCCTGGACCTGGGTGTCGATCTGCTGGCGAACCGGCAGCTGGTGAACCAGGACACGGAGCTTCTCGGGCACGACGCCGAGCCAGGCCGGGACCGTGCGGTCGCCGGCGGTGGCGCGGGCCACCTCGTAGGGCAGCAGGTTGCGCTTGGTCTCGCGGACCTCGATGATGTCGTGCTCGCGCACACGGTACGACGGAATGTCGACCTTCTTGCCGTTGACGGTGATGTGACCGTGACGGACCTGCTGGCGAGCGGCATCACGCGACTGGGCGAACCCCGCGCGGTAGACGACGTTGTCGAGGCGGCTCTCCAGGATCTGGAGGAGAACCTCACCCGACTTGCCGCTCTTGCCCGCGGCTTCCTCGTAGTAGTTGCGGAACTGCTTCTCGAGGACGCCGTAGATGCGGCGGGTCTTCTGCTTCTCGCGAAGCTGAAGCTGGTATTCGGACTCCTTGGGACGTCCGCGGCCGTGCTCACCCGGCGGGTAAGGACGGATCTCGATGGGGCATTTGGCGGACTCGCACTTGCTGCCCTTGAGGAAGAGCTTGGTCTTCTCGCGACGGCAGAGCTTGCAGTCCGCGCCCGTGTAACGAGCCATTTCTCAATATCTCCTGGGAATCAAACGCGGCGGCGCTTCGGCGGACGGCAGCCGTTGTGCGGGACCGGCGTGACGTCCTGGATCGAACCCACCTCGAGGCCGGTGGCCTGGAGGGAGCGGATCGCGGTCTCGCGGCCGGAACCCGGGCCCTTGACGAAGACGTCGACCTTACGCATGCCGTGCTCCATGGCACGACGGGCGGCATTCTCGGCGGCCATCTGAGCGGCGAACGGGGTGGACTTGCGGGAGCCCTTGAAACCCACGTGGCCGGCGCTGGCCCAGGAGATCACGTTTCCGTTGGGATCGGTGATCGAAACAATCGTGTTGTTGAACGTGCTCTTGATGTGGGCGTGCCCGTGAGCGACGTTCTTCTTTTCCTTGCGGCGCACCTTCTTCGGTGCACCCTGACGGCTCTTAGGAGGCATCCTTTGCCTTCACTCCTGAGGTCTTCGGTCCTGCGGCTGTTTAGAACGGTCGCGCTCACTCGGCCCTCGCTGGTCACGCGAGCTGCCACTCTCGGGCCTGAGCGTTCGCCGCTCCGGAGCGGACTACTACTTCTTGCCGGGCTTCTTCTTACCGGCCACGGTCTTCTTCTTGCCCTTGCGGGTGCGCGCGTTGGTCTGGGTGCGCTGGCCGTGGACGGGCAGGCCCTTGCGGTGCCGGATGCCCTGGTAGCAACCGATCTCGATCTTGCGACGAATGTCGGCCTGGACCTCGCGGCGCAGGTCACCCTCGATCTTGAAGTTCGCCTCGATGTAGTCACGCATCGGGACGAGCTCGGTGTCGGAGAGCTGGTGCACGCGAAGGTCGCCGCTGACACCGGTGGCCTGGAGGATCTCCTGGGCGCGGGTGCGGCCGATTCCGTAGATGTAGGTAAGAGCGATCTCCAGCCGCTTTTCGCGGGGGAGGTCGACGCCAACCAGGCGAGCCATGGTCGGGCATTCTCCTTCGTTGTGGCGGAGGTCTTGCGCCTCACTACCCCTCCCCATGCCCGGGGTGAGGGCCCCGGCCTCCGACCGGGGGTCTCCTGAACGGTTCGGCTCGCACCGCCTGCTCAGGTGTGACGCGCGATTGCTGACTCAGGCTCCTCATGCGTCGAGCCCGCTCCCGTCTGGGGCGGACTCGGAGAAGCCTTGCGGCGACTAACCCTGACGCTGCTTGTGGCGCAGGTTGTCGCAGATCACCATGACGCGACCGTGCCGGCGAATCACCTTGCACTTGTCGCAGATCTTCTTAACGCTCGGCTTTACCTTCATTGTCCTTCGTGTTCCTCAGACGCTCTTACTTGTATCGGTAGACGATCCGCCCACGACTCAGGTCGTAGGGGCTCAGTTCCACGACTACCCGGTCGTCGGGCAGGATCCGGATGTAGTGCATCCGCATCCGTCCGCTGATGTGGGCCAGGACCTTATGGCCGTTGTCGAGCTGCACCCGGAACATGGCGTTCGGGAGCGACTCAACCACAGTGCCCTCGATCTCGATGGCGCCGTCTTTCTTGGCCAAAATCCCTCGCGTTTCACTGATCGGTCGTCTGAGGCTCCGGTTCACTAAGCAGCCGCGACCCCACGCTTCGAAGAGAGCGGCGATCGGCAAAGACCGCCGACGCGTGATAGTCATAGTGAGCCGACTAAGGAGTGTACGACACCTGAGCCAAGAACGCGAAACGCGTGCCAGGTGTCCTGACACAACCACGGATCAGTTTACCCCAAGCCACCGCGCCCGTAAGCCAATCGTCCCTAACCCAATCGCTCGGCACCCATGCGGAAGGCCCGCCGGCGAGCCGGCGGGCCTTCCTGGATCAGCGGCCTAGTAGATGCGGTGCGATGAGCCGCAGTACTTGGTGGGGCTGCTCCAGCAGGTGTAGGTGTAGACCTTCTTGATGCCACCGCGGGACCAGGTCTCGCTGTGGGACCCGTCCCACTTCTTGTAGAACTTGTGCCAGCTGCCGTTCGAGTAGTACTTGAACCAGACGTAGCCGAACTCGCTGGTCGACTCCTTGCCATACCACTTCGTGTAGACCTTGCCGTTCGACTTCCAGGTGTGGCCGTAGCTGTAGGCCTGGTGGTTCGAGGAGTAGTACTTGCCCCACTTGTTGACCGGCGCCGACTGCGCGGCGGCAGGGGCGGCGAGGGTGGCCGTGACGGTCGCGGTGGCGGCCTGGGCGGGAGCGGCGAGGGCCAGTCCGGTGGTGATCGAACCGGCGAGGGCGGCGGCTGCAAGGACCTTGCGCATGTGTTCCTCCGGTGAGTCGGTGCTTCTCGACACCCCTCACGTTAGGAAGATTCGCAGGTCCGTTCTGTGGACGAATGCACACAGTGCACTAGTGCACACTTCACCGCTTCCGCGAGTTGTTCCCGGCTCCGAAGATGCTGCTCATCAGCAGCACAGCGCCCCACGGGCCCATCACCCACAGCGGCCAGGGATAGATCAGATCCCCTGACGTGACGCTCACGATCAGCCAGATCACCCAGTTGATCGAGCTCGCCATGGCCCACGCGGCCCAGGCGGCCCGCATGCCCGAGTGCATCCCCGGCTTGGTCGCGGGGGTGTCCGACACCTTGGCGACCTGGCGGTGGCGCATGTCGACGTCGGGCAGGTCCGCGGTCAACCGGGCGAGCTCACCGTACGTCTTGCTCTGGTAGAGCTGTTCCAGCCGTTCGTTGAACTCGTCCATCGTGATGCGGCCCTGCGCGGTGTGCTCGCGGAGCACGGCGGCTACCCGGTCGCGGTCGACGTCGGAGGCACGCATCTCGGGGCTCTGCGCCATACCCACCACTCCTGGTTAGTTTTGCAGCTGCGCCAAGCGCTCTTTGCCCCCATCGAGGGCGGTTAGCACCCAAGGACCATTATGGGTCACGGCGACGCTGTGTTCGAAGTGTGCGGACTGCTTCCCGTCGATCGTCACGACGGTCCAGTCGTCCGCCAGCACCCGTGTCCGGTCCGTGCCGAGGTTGACCATGGGCTCGATGGCCAGGCACATGCCCGCCTCCAGCACCGGGCCCTTGCCGGGCCTGCCGTGGTTGGCGATCCACGGGTCCATGTGCATCTCGGTGCCGATGCCGTGGCCGCCGTACTCCTGCGGGATGCCGAAACGTCCCTGCGACCTGACGAACTTCTCGATCTCGTAGCCGATGTCCGAGAGCCGGCGGCCGACCTCCAGCGCGGCGATGCCCCGCCACATCGACTCCTCGGTGATCCGCATCAGCTCCGAGAGCTCGGGATCGACCTCGCCGACGGCCACCGTGACGGCGGAGTCGCCGTGCCAGCCGTCGAGGATCGCGCCGCAGTCGATCGAGATGATGTCGCCGTCACGCAGCTTGCGGACGCTGGTCGGGATCCCGTGCACGACCTCGTCGTTGACCGAGGCGCAGATCGTCGCGGGAAAACCCTGGTAACCCTTGAACGAGGGAATCGCGCCTTCGTCCCTGATCGCCTTCTCGGCGATGACGTCGAGGTCGAGCGGCGTCATGCCCGGCTCGACCGTGCGCTTCAGCAGCTCCAGCGTGCGCCCGACGACCAACCCGGCCGCGCGCATCTTGTCCAGTTGTTCGACCGTCTTGATCTGAATTCCATGCTTGTTCTTCTTGAACACGTTCGGCAACCCCCAGGGTTTCAACAGGCAGACGTGGGAGTCCAATTCCCCCACAATAGCCGCGAGGTGGCACGGAATTCCGTGCCACCTCCGCAGTCGGTCATCAGAGCTATCCCATGAACGGGCGAATCGCCTCCATGGCTCGCTGGGTGACCTCCTCGACCGGGCCCGTCGCGTCGACCCCGACGAGGATGCCCTCGTCGGCGTAGTAGGCGATGAGCGGTGACGTCTGCTCCTGATAGACCTCCAGGCGATGCCTGACGGTGTCCTCTTTGTCATCGTCACGCTGGAACAGGGTGCCGCCGCAGGCGTCACATCTGTCGTCCTGCTTGTCGTCGAACTCCACATGCCAGATGCGGCCACACTGGCTGCACGTGCGACGCCCGGCGAGGCGCCTGACCACCTCGTCGTCGTCGACGACCAACTCGAGCACCAGGTCGAGCGCCTGGCCCCAGTCTTTGAGCATGTCGCGCAGGATCTCGGCCTGTACCACGTTGCGCGGAAAGCCGTCGAGCAGGAAACCGTCCTGCGCGTCGTCCTCCGACAGGCGATCACGGACCATGGCGATGGTGACCTCATCGGGCACCAGATCACCACGGTCCATGTAGGTCTTGGCGAGCTTGCCGAGCTCCGTGCCACCCGAGACGTTGGCACGGAATATGTCACCTGTCGAAATCTTCGGGATAGACAGGTTGGATGCGATGTACTGGGCCTGTGTCCCCTTTCCCGCTCCGGGGGGCCCGACCAGAACGAGACGCACTACCGCAGGAAACCTTCGTAATTACGCTGCTGAAGCTGACTCTCGATCTGCTTGACAGTGTCCAGGCCGACACCAACCATGATCAGAATGCTCGTCCCTCCGAACGGGAAGTTCTGGCTAGCTCCGGCCACCGCGAGCGCGACGATCGGGACCATGGAGATCAGACCCAGATAGAGCGCGCCGGGCGCGGTCAGACGGTTGAGCACGAAGCTCAGGTATTCAGCCGTCGGCCGGCCCGGGCGGATGCCCGGAATGAACCCACCGTACTTCTTCATGTTGTCAGCCACTTCAGCGGGGTTGAAGGTGATGGACACGTAGAAGTACGTGAAGAAGACGATCAGGAGGAAGAACGTGATCATGTAGATGGCCGTGTCGCCCGTGGCAAGGTTCTGCGAGATCCACTGCACGACCACATTGGGGTTTTCCGCGTTGGCGAACAACGAGGTCACCAGCTGCGGCAGGTAGAGCAGTGACGAGGCGAAGATGACCGGGATGATGCCGGCCTGGTTGACCTTCAACGGGATGTAGGTGGACGTGCCGCCGTACATGCGCCGCCCGACCATCCGCTTGGCGTACTGCACGGGAATGCGGCGCTGCGCCTGCTCGACGAAGACCACGGCGGCGATCATGAAGATACCGACCACCATGACGACCGCGAAGGTGAACTTGTTCGCCTGGAAGATGTTGGCGAGCTCGGACGGGAAGACCGAGATGACAGAGGTGAAGATCAAGATGGACATGCCGTTGCCGACGCCGCGGTCGGTGATGAGCTCACCCAGCCACATGATCACAGAGGTGCCGGCGGTCATGATGACGACCATCGTGATGACGGAGAAGACGTCGTCGGGCGCGATCAGCACGTTCTGCTGACAGTTGGGGAAGAGCTGGCCCGAACGCGCCAGCGCGATGAAAGCCGTCGACTGCAGGACACCGAGACCGATGGTCAGATAACGCGTGTACTGCGTGATCTTGGTCTGACCGGACTGCCCTTCCTTCTTGAGCGCCTCAAGACGGGGGATCACGACGACCAGTAGCTGGAGAATGATGCTCGCGGTGATGTACGGCATGATGCCGAGCGCGAACACGGAAAGCTTCAGGAGGGCGCCGCCGCTGAACAGCTGCACCATCCCGTAGATGTTGCCGGTGTCGCCAGTGCGAGCCTGATCGAAACAGGCCGCCAGATTCTCGACGTGAACGCCGGGAGTCGGCAGAACCGAGCCAAGACGGAACAGCGCGATGATGCCCAGGGTGAAGAGCAACTTCTTGCGCAGGTCCGGGGTCCGGAACGCCCGGGTAAACGCGGTCAGCACGGTCCCTCCTGCGCGCCTAAAAGGCGGTGTGAGTATGCGATGTGCGGGGATCTGCGATCTGAAGTCTCAGGTCAACGAGCCGAACAGAAGCCAGTCGTCTCGCGAACTCTAACGCACTACGGGCGTGGGAGCCCATTGACGGAACCCCCACGCCTCGTAATAGCTCTTACAGCTCGGTAACGGAGCCACCGGCGGCGGCGATCTTCTCCTTCGCGGCGGCCGAGAAGGCGTGAGCCCGCACGTTCACCGCGACCGAGATCTCACCCGTGCCGAGCACCTTCACCAGTTGGTTCTTGCGGACGGCGCCCCTGGCCACCAGCGTCTCGACGGTGACCTCACCACCCTCGGGGAAGAGCTCACCGAGTCTGTCCAGGTTGACGACCTGGTAGGTCGTCTTGAACAGCGCGTTGGAGAAGCCCTTGAGCTTGGGCAGACGCCTCTGCAGCGGCACCTGGCCACCCTCGAAGCCGAGGGGAACCGTGGTGCGGGCGTGACTGCCCTTGGTGCCGCGACCGGCGGTCTTGCCCTTGGACGCCTCGCCACGACCCTTGCGGACCTTGGCCTTGTTGGCGCCGGGAGCCGGACGCAGATCGTGAATCTTGAGCGGAGCCTTGTCAGTCATGACTAGTCGACCTCTTCCACCTCGACGAGGTGCGTCACCACGGAGACCATCCCGCGAATCTCGGGGCGGTCCTCCTTGACGACGACGTCGCCGATTCGCTTCAGGCCAAGCGAACGCAGCGAGTCACGCTGGTTCTGCTTGCCACCGATCTTCGAGCGAACCTGAGTGATCTTCAGGCGTGCCATGACTAGCTCACCGCCTTCGCGGCTGCGGCCTCGGCCATGCCCTCGCGCTGAGCCTTGAGCATCCTCGCGGGAGCGACGTCCTCGATCGGCAGCCCACGGCGAGCCGCGATCTCCTCGGGCCGTGAGAGGCCCTTCAGAGCCGCCACGGTGGCGTGCACGATGTTGATCGGGTTGTCCGAGCCGAGCGACTTGGACAGCACGTCATGGATGCCGGCGCACTCCAGCACGGCGCGCACCGGGCCACCGGCGATGACGCCGGTACCGGCGGAGGCCGGACGGAGGAAGACGACACCGGCCGCCTCCTCACCCTGCACGGTGTGCGGGATGGTGCCCTGGATCCGCGGCACCTTGAAGAAGTGCTTCTTGGCCTCTTCGACGCCCTTGGCGATGGCCGCGGGAACTTCCTTGGCCTTGCCGTAGCCGACGCCGACCAGGCCATTGCCGTCACCCACGACGACCAGGGCGGTGAAGCTGAAGCGTCGACCACCCTTCACGACCTTGGCCACTCGGTTGATCTTAACTACGCGCTCGATGTACGAGACGCCCTTGTCAGCGGCGCCACCGCGGCGATCGTCACGACGGTCCCGCCGCTCGCCACCGGTGCCGCCACCGCGACGCGGAGCTGCAGCCATCAGTGGTTCCTCATCTCAGTTGCCATCAGTTGTGATCCCCGGGCCCGCATCAGAACTCGAGCCCGCTCTCACGGGCGCTGTCCGCCAGAGCCGCGATGCGGCCGGCGTAGCGGTTGCCACCGCGGTCGAAGACCACGGCGGTGATCCCGGCTTCCTTGGCCCGCTGAGCGAGGAGCTCGCCGACCTTCTTGGCCTTCTCGGTCTTGTCCGCCTCCAGCGTGCGCAGCGAGGCGTCCATGGTGGACGCGCTCACCAGCGTGTGGCCGACGCTGTCGTCCACGATCTGCACGAACAGGTGACGGGTCGAACGGTTGACGACCAGGCGCGGACGCTGGGCCGTACCGACGACGTTCTTGCGGACGCGGCGGTGACGGCGGGCCCGCGAGACGGTGCGGGCAGCCGTGTGCTTGCCGAACGCAGTCTTCGGAGCCATGCCTACTTACCAGCCTTTCCGACCTTGCGGCGGATTTGTTCGCCCTGGTAACGCACACCCTTGCCCTTGTAGGGGTCGGGCTTGCGCAACTTACGGATGTTGGCCGCGACCTCGCCGACCTTCTGCTTGTCGATGCCGTCCACGTGGAACAGGGTCGGCTTGTCGACGCGGAAGGTGACGCCGTCGGGGGCGTCGACGATGACCGGGTGACTGAAGCCCAGTGCGAACTCCAGCTGCGTCGGGCCCTTGGCCTGGACGCGGTAACCGACGCCGACGATCTCCAGGGTCTTGGAGTAACCCTGCGTGACGCCCTGCACCATGTTGGCGATCAACGTCCGGGACAGGCCGTGCAGCGCACGGACCTTGTTCTCGTCGTTGGGCCGGGTCACGGCGATCGCGCCGTCGTCATCGCGAGCCACGGTGATGGGCTCGGCGACCGTGTGAGAAAGCGTGCCCTTCGGGCCCTTGACCTGGACATCGCGGCCGTCGATCGTGATGTCTACGCCACTCGGCACAGGGATGGGCAGCCGTCCGATTCGTGACATGCTGTGTTCCTCCCCTCTACCAGACGTAGGCGAGGACTTCCCCGCCCACACCACGCTTGCCGGCCTGCTTGTCGGTCATGAGCCCGGCCGAGGTCGAGATGATCGCGACGCCCAGCCCTCCCAGAACTCGAGGCAGGTTGTCCTTCTTCGCATAAACCCGCAGTCCGGGCTTCGACACCCGGCGCAGGCCCGCGAGCGACCGCTCACGGGTCGGGCCGAACTTGAGCTCCACCACGAGGTTCTTGCCAACCTTGGCGTCTTCGACGGTCCAAGCCTGGATGTAACCCTCCTGCTGGAGGATCTCGGCGATATGCGCCTTGATCTTCGAGTACGGCATCGACACGCTTTCGTGGTACGCCGAATTCGCATTACGCAGACGTGTGAGCATGTCTGCGATGGGGTCGGTCATCGTCATGGCCAGTGGCCTTCCTCGCCGCGGTTTCCAGTCGGCCAAGCGCGATGCTCTGCCGGTGGACCTTCGGCGTGGTCATGGGCACTCTCGTCGAGAGCACCCGGAATCTGATTTCTGAATATGTACGGCTGGCGCACCGTCGGGGACGGCCCTGCGCGAACGCAGCCCGTCCCCAAGGGTAACTACCAGCTGGACTTGGTGATGCCAGGCAGCTCGCCCCGGTGCGCCATCTCGCGGAAGCACACACGGCAGAGCCCGAACTTCCTGTAGACGGCGCGGGGCCGGCCACAGCGGGTGCACCGGGTGTAGGCCCGGACGTCGAACTTCGGCTTACGCTTTGCCTTGGCGATCAGCGACTTCTTCGCCATGATCAGGCCTCCTTGAAGGGGAACCCGAGGAGCTTCAGCAGCGCCCGGCCCTGGTCGTCGTTCTTCGCGGTGGTCACGACCGTGATGTCCATGCCTCGCGGCCGGTCGACCTTGTCCTGGTCGACCTCGTGGAACATGACCTGCTCGGTCAGGCCGAACGTGTAGTTGCCGTTGCCGTCGAACTGCTTGGGCGACAGGCCGCGGAAGTCCCTGATGCGGGGCAGCGCCAGCGACAGCAGCCTGTCGAGGAACTCCCACATCCGGTCGCCCCGGAGCGTGACGTGCGCGCCGATCGGCATGCCCTCGCGCAGCTTGAACTGGGCGATGGACTTGCGGGCCCGGACGACGGCCGGCTTCTGGCCGGTGATCACCGTGAGGTCACGGACAGCGCCCTCGATGAGCTTCGAGTCGCGAGCCGCCTCGCCGACACCCATGTTGACCTTGATCTTCACCAGGCCGGGGATCTGCATGACGTTCTCGATGCCGAAGTCCTCGCGAAGCTTGGCCGCGATCTCCTCGCGGTACTTCGTCTTGAGGCGCGGCGTCGGACGCTCGGTCTCAGTGGTGGTGGCAGTCATCAGCTGTCCTCACCCGTCTCGTCGGCCTTGTCGGCCTTCTTGTCGGCGGGCTTGTCCGCGGGCTTGTCGTCCTTGAGCTTCTTCACGTTGCTCACGTGGATGGAAGCCTCCATGGTCTGCACGCCGCCGGTCTTGGCGCCGCGCGGACCCTGGTGGGTCTCCTTGGTGTGCTTCTTGATCATGTTGACGCCCTCGACCACCACGCGGTCCTCGCGCGGGAAGGTGGCGATCACATGCCCCTTGGCACCCTTGTCCTTGCCGGCGATGACCTGGACGAGGTCACCCTTCTTCACATGCAGCTTCGGCATTACAGCACCTCCGGCGCGAGCGAAATGATGCGCATGAACTTCTTGTCGCGCAGCTCACGGCCGACCGGGCCGAAGATACGGGTGCCGCGAGGGTCGCCGCTGTCCTTGATGATGACGGCGGCGTTCTCGTCGAAGCGGATGTAGGAGCCGTCAGGCCGGCGGCGCTCCTTGACCGTGCGGACGATGACGGCCTTGACCACATCGCCCTTCTTGACGCCCGTGCTGCCGGGCAGCGCGTCCTTGACAGTGGCGACGATCACGTCGCCGATACCGGCGTAGCGTCGGCCCGAGCCACCGAGAACGCGGATGCAAAGGATCTCCTTGGCACCCGTGTTGTCGGCGACCTTGAGCCGCGACTCCTGCTGGATCACGTTCACTCCTGTTAGTCGCGCCGGTTCTCATTTCTGAGCCTGGCGGAACCTGATGTTGTCTTGTTCCTCCGGCCACAGCCCCGGAGGGCCGCACCGCAGGCGACGCGAGCCGTGTGGGCCTCGCGTCCTTGGACACCGTCATGGGGGGTGTCTCCACCCCCCACGAGGCGCGGTATATATCCGGGAAGGCTTACTTGGCCTTCTCGAGGATCTCGACGACCCGCCACCGCTTGGTGGCGGAGAGCGGACGAGTCTCCATCAGGAGCACGCGGTCGCCCACGCCACAGGCGTTGGCCTCGTCGTGCGCCTTGTACTTGGTCGTACGGCGGATGACCTTGCCGTACAGACGGTGCTTGACGCGGTCCTCGACGGCGACGACGACGGTCTTGTCCATCTTGTCGCTGACGACCAGGCCCTCACGGACCTTGCGGAAGTTCCGCGCGTCGTTCGTCTCGGTGGTCTCGGTGATCTCGGTCTCAGCCATCGCTCGTCTCCTTCTCGACCGTGATGATGCCAAGCTCGCGCTCGCGCATCACGGTGTAGATACGGGCGATCTCGCGGCGGACGGCACGCAGCCGCCCGTGGCTCTCCAACTGTCCGGTCGCTGCCTGGAAGCGGAGGTTGAACAGCTCCTCCTTGGCTTCCTTGAGCTTCTGGACCAGGGTGTCCTGGTCCTCCACCCGCAGCTCGCCGGCGGTCAGGCTCTTAGCCATCACGCCTCACCCACTTCACGCTTAACGATCCTGCTGGTTTCATCGGCGCTGCATGGGGAGCTTGTGGTTCGCGCAGCGAACATCAGGCGTCACCAACTTCACGCTTAACGATCTTGCACTTCATGGGGAGCTTGTGGATGGCGCGAGTGAGTGCCTCACGGGCAATCGGCTCGGCGACACCAGAAAGCTCGAACATGACGCGCCCCGGCTTGACGTTGGCGATCCACCACTCGGGCGAACCCTTACCGGAGCCCATGCGGGTCTCGGCCGGCTTCTTGGTCAGCGGGCGGTCGGGGTAGATGTTGATCCACACCTTTCCACCACGCTTGATGTGACGGGTCATCGCAATACGAGCCGACTCGATCTGGCGGTTGGTCACGTAGGAGTGCTCAATCGCCTGGATGCCGAACTCGCCGAACACGACCCTGGTGCCGCCCTTGGCGGCGCCACTGCGGTCGGGCCGGTGCTGCTTGCGGTGCTTGACCCTGCGCGGGATCAGCATGGTCAGCTCCCTTCAGCACCCGGCTGCGCAGCCGGGCCGGTCTCAGGGGCGGCCTGCGCGGCCGCCTCGGTCCTGGGGGCGCGCTCGGTGCGGCCACCGCCACGGCGAGCGCCACCGGCGCCACCGCGACGGGGACGCTCGCCGCCGCCACCCCTACGGTCGTCACGCTCGCGACGCTGGCCGGCACGAGCACCGGCGGCAGCCGCCTCGCGCTCGGCGCGGCTCGTCGGAGCCTCACCCTTGTAGATCCACACCTTCACGCCGATGCGGCCGAAGGTGGTGCGGGCCTCGTAGAAGCCGTAGTCGATGTCCGCGCGAAGCGTGTGCAGCGGCACACGACCCTCGCGGTAGAACTCCGACCTCGACATCTCGGCGCCGCCAAGACGACCCGAGCACTGGACCCGGATGCCCTTGGCACCGCTCTTCATGGCCGACTGCATCGCCTTGCGCATGGCGCGGCGGAACGAGACACGGCTGGAGAGCTGCTCGGCGACACCCTGCGCGACGAGCTGGGCGTCGATCTCGGGGTTCTTCACCTCGAGAATGTTGAGCTGGACCTGCTTCTTGGTCAGCTTCTCCAGGTCGCCGCGGATGCGGTCGGCCTCGGCGCCGCGGCGGCCGATGACGATGCCCGGACGCGCGGTGTGGATGTCGACCTGGACGCGGTCGGTCGTACGCTCGATCTCCACCTTGGAGATGCCGGCCCGCTCCATGCCCTTCTGCAGCATGCGACGGATCGCCACGTCCTCGGCGACGTACGACTTGTACAGCTTGTCGGCGTACCACCGGCTCTTGAAGTCGGTCGTGATGCCGAGGCGGAACCCGTGCGGGTTAACCTTCTGGCCCACTATCGGGTCCTTCCCTTCGGCTCGCGGGACTCCACGATCACGGTGATGTGGCTCGTCCGCTTGTTGATCCGATAGGCACGACCCTGGGCACGCGGACGGAACCGCTTCAGCGTCGGGCCCTCATCGACCCACGCGCGGCTCACGACGAGCGACTGAGGGTCGAGATCGAAATTGTGCTCTGCGTTCGCCATGGCGCTGGAGAGCACCTTGTAGATCGGCTCGCTCGCCGACTGGGGAGCGAACTGCAGCACGGCCTGCGCCTCCGAAGCGGGCAGCCCGCGAATAAGGTCCACCACGCGGCGGGCCTTCTGGGGCGTGACGCGGACGAACCGCGCCTGAGCCCTGGCTTCCATCGCTTACTCCTCTTACTTCTGAAGGCTGTTTATCGCCGGCTGCGGCGGTCTTCCTTGACGTGGCTGCGGAAGGTGCGCGTCGGGGCGAACTCTCCCAGCTTGTGGCCGATCATCGACTCGGTGACGAACACCGGGACGTGCTTGCGGCCGTCGTGCACGGCGATCGTGTGCCCGAGCATGTCAGGCACGATCATGGAGCGCCGCGACCACGTCTTGATGACGTTCTTGGTGCCCTTCTCGTTCTGGGCGTCCACCTTCTTAGCCAGGTGGTCGTCCACGAAGGGACCCTTCTTAAGGCTACGTGGCATTTCGGCTGCTCCTACCGCTTCTTCCTCTTGCTACGACGACGGATGATCAGCCGGTCGCTGGACTTGTTGGCCTGGCGGGTGCGGCCCTCGGGCTTGCCCTTCGGGTTCACCGGGTGGCGACCACCGGAGGTCTTGCCCTCACCACCACCGTGCGGGTGGTCGACGGGGTTCATCGCGACACCGCGGACGGTCGGGCGCTTGCCCTTCCACCGCATGCGGCCGGCCTTGCCCCAGTTGATGTTGGCCTGCTCGGCGTTGCCGACCTGGCCGACCGCGGCCCGGCAGCGCACGTCGACCATGCGCATCTCACCGGACGGCATACGCAGCGTGGCGTACTGGCCTTCCTTCGCGAGCAGCTGGATCTGGGCGCCCGCGGAGCGACCGAGCTTGGCGCCGCCGCCCGGACGGAGCTCCACCGCGTGGATGAAGGTACCGGTCGGGATGTTGCGCAGCGGCAGGCAGTTGCCCGGCTTGATGTCGGCCGCGGGGCCGTTCTCGATACGGTCGCCCTGCTTGAGGCCCGTCGGCGCGATGATGTAGCGCTTCTCGCCGTCGGCGTAGTGGAGCAGAGCGATGTTGGCGGTGCGGTTGGGGTCGTACTCGATGTGAGCGACCTTCGCCGGAATGCCGTCCTTGTCATGCCTCCGGAAGTCGATGATCCGGTAGGCGCGCTTGTGACCGCCGCCCTGGTGGCGTGCGGTGACCCGGCCGTGTACGTTGCGGCCGCCCTTGCCGTGAAGGGGCGCAAGCAACGACTTCTCGGGCGTGCTGCGGGTGATCTCGGAGAAGTCCGAGACACTCGAGCCGCGGCGACCCGGGGTCGTCGGCTTGTACTTACGGATGCCCATCTTTTTCGTTCATCCTTCGTCGGTTACATGGGTGAGCCCGCCGCACCGAGATGCGGCGGTCTCTGCCCTTACGGACCGTGTGGTCCGCTCAACTTCTATGGCTGCTAGCCGATCTGACCGAAGATGTCGATCCGATCGTCCCCACCCAGGCTCACGATCGCGCGCTTGGTGTCGGGTCGCTTGCCGAAACCGGTGCGGGTCCGCTTGCGCTTACCCTGCCGGTTGATCGTGTTCACGCTGGTGACCTTGACCCCGAAGATCTGCTCAACCGCGATCTTGATCTGGGTCTTGTTCGCGGACTTCCTCACCAGGAACGTGTACTTGTTGTTCTCGTCGATCAGGCCGTAGCTCTTCTCAGAGACGACCGGCTTGATGATGACGTCGCGCGGGTCGGAGACCCTGACCAGCCGGCCCTTGGGCTTCCCGGGCTCGGCGGGCTCGACAGCGATCTGCTGCTGGTCGACGTCCTGCTGGTCGATGTTGTCCTCCATCAGGCGTCTTCCTTCCCGCCCTGGCTCAGCCGCGCCACGACCTGGTCGTACGCCTCCTGGGTGAAGACCACGTCGTCGTGGCAGAGCACGTCGTAGGTGTTGAGCTGCCCGGCGTCCAGCAGGTGGACCTCGGGAGCGTTGCGCAGGCTCAGCCAGGTCATCTCGTCCGCCTCGTCGACCACGACGAGGACGGTCCTGGACTGGGTGATCTTGCGGAGCGCCTGCAGCGCCGACTTGGTCTTCGGCGTCTCGCCGGTGACCAGGCCGCTCACCACGTGCACGCGACCGCCGGCCGCCCTGTCGGACAGGGCGCCGCGCAGGGCGGCGACCTTCATCTTCTTGGGCGTCCGCTGCGAGTAGTCACGCGGGACCGGGCCGTGGACGACGCCACCACCGGCGAACTGCGGTGCGCGGGTCGAACCCTGACGGGCGCGGCCGGTGCCCTTCTGGCGGTACGGCTTCTTGCCGCCGCCCCTGACCTCACCACGGGTCTTGGTCTTGTGGGTGCCCTGCCGGCGAGCGGCGAGCTGGGCCACGACCACCTGGTGGATCAGCGGCACGTTGACCTTGGCGCCGAAAATCTCTTCGGGCAGGTCGACGGTGCCGGTCTTGGCGCCGCTGGCGTCGAGGACGTCAATGCTGTTTCCAACGCTGGTCACTTGGCAGCCCCCTTCTTGGCAGCGGTGCGGACGAGGACCAGGCTGCCGTTGGCACCGGGGATCGCACCCTTGATCAGGATGAGGCCCTTCTCGGCGTCGACGGCGTGAACCTTCAGGCTCTGCACGGTGGTGCGGACGTTACCCATCCGACCAGCCATGCGCAGCCCCTTGAATACGCGGCCCGGGGTGGCGCAGCCACCGATGGAACCCGGCGAGCGGTGCTTGCGCTGCGTACCGTGCGACGCGCCCAGACCCTTGAAGCCGTGACGCTTCATGACACCGGCGAAGCCCTTGCCCTTGCTCTTGCCCGTCACGTCGACGAACTGGCCGGCCTCGAAGGTGTCGGCCAGCAGCTCCTGGCCCAGGGTGTAGTCGCTCGCGTCGTCGGTGCGGATCTCCGCGAAGTAACGGCGCGGGGTGATGTCGTGCTTACGCAGGTAGTCGCCGAGCGGCTTGTTGACCTTCCGGGGGTCGACCTGCCCGAAGCCGAGCTGGACGGCGGAGTAGCCGTCCTTGTCGGCCGTGCGGACCCGGGTCACCACACACGGACCGGCCTCGACCACGGTGACCGGGACCATCCGGTTGTCCGCGTCGAAGACCTGGGTCATGCCGAGCTTCTTGCCCAGGACGCCCTTGATCGTCTTAGCCATGTCAGTGTGTTCCCTCAGAGCTTGATCGAAATGTCGACGCCCGCGGGGAGGTCGAGCCGCATGAGCGAGTCAACCGTCTTGGGCGTCGGGTCGATGATGTCAATCAGCCGCTTGTGCGTGCGCATCTCGAAGTGCTCGCGGCTGTCCTTGTACTTGTGCGGCGAGCGGATGACGCAGTACACGTTCTTCTCGGTCGGCAGCGGCACCGGGCCCGCGACCTTCGCGCCAGTCCGCGTCACCGTCTCGACGATCTTCTTGGCCGAGCTATCGATGACCTCGTGGTCATAGGCCTTAAGCCGGATGCGGATCTTCTGTCCCGCCATAATGGCCTCGGTGTCCTTCGCTGTCGTCTGAAAAAGTATCGTGCGGCCTGTTGCCGCTGTTCATGCGGGTCGAAGCCCGCACGACCCCACGTGACAGACGTCTTGGATCTGTCGTGTCTTCCGTGATCCGGCAGTCACTTCGGCCACTTGCCGAAGCCACTGCGAGATCACGGCTTTCTCGTGGAGCCAGGTGGCGGGAGCCGTGCCGGCTCCCGCCCTCCGTGGTGTGGCGGTCGGTCCCGATGCCGGAGCCGACCGCCACTCCGCGATCGAACTACTTGATGATCTTTACGACCCGGCCGGCGCCGACGGTGCGGCCACCCTCACGGATCGCGAACTTCAGGCCTTCCTCCATGGCGATGGGCTGGATCAGCTCAACGCGCATTTCGGTGTTGTCGCCCGGCATGACCATCTCGGTGCCCTCGGGGAGGTTCACCACACCGGTCACGTCAGTCGTACGGAAGTAGAACTGAGGACGGTAGTTGTTGAAGAACGGCGTGTGACGGCCGCCCTCGTCCTTGGACAGGATGTAGACCTGACCCTCGAACTCGGTGTGCGGGGTCGTCGTGCCCGGCTTGATGATGCACTGGCCGCGCTCGACGTCGTCGCGCTTGATGCCGCGGAGCAGCAGGGCGGCGTTGTCGCCCGCGTGACCCTCGTCGAGCATCTTGTTGAACATCTCGATGCTGGTGACGGTGGTCGTCGTCTTCTCCGGCTTGATGCCGATGATGTCGACCTGCTCGTTGACCTTGACGATGCCGCGCTCGATACGGCCGGTGACGACCGTGCCGCGACCGGTGATCGAGAAGACGTCCTCGACCGGCATGAGGAACGGCTTCTCCGTCTCACGGGGCGGCTCGGGCACGTTCTCGTCGACGGCGTTCATCAGCTCGATGATGCTGTCGGCCCACTTCTGGTCGCCCTCGAGCGCCTTGAGCGCCGAGACGCGCACGACCGGCAGGTCGTCGCCGGGGAACTCCTGAGCGGACAGGAGCTCACGAACCTCGAGCTCGACGAGCTCCAGGATCTCCTCGTCGTCGACCATGTCGGACTTGTTGAGGGCCACGACGATGTAGGGGACGCCGACCTGGCGGGCCAGGAGGACGTGCTCCTTCGTCTGCGGCATCGGGCCGTCGGTGGCGGCGACCACGAGGATCGCGCCGTCCATCTGGGCGGCACCGGTGATCATGTTCTTCACGTAGTCGGCGTGACCGGGGCAGTCCACGTGAGCGTAGTGGCGCTTGTCGGTCTGGTACTCGACGTGCGAGATGGAGATCGTAATACCGCGGGCCTTCTCCTCCGGCGCCTTGTCGATCTTGTCGAACGGCGTAGCCGCGTTCAGCTCGGGGTAACGGTCGTGGAGCACCTTGGTGATCGCCGCGGTCAGCGTGGTCTTACCGTGGTCGATATGCCCAATGGTGCCGATGTTCATGTGCGGCTTGTTCCGCTCGAACTTGGCCTTGCCCACTGGTTCTCTCCTTGAGAATCTGACTGACTTTCGTCTGCACACTCGGGCCCGGGTGTTCCCGAACCCCTCGGCGGCGGGGCGACCAGAGGTCGCCCTGCCAGGGGCCGAGGCCCCTTTGACGGCCGGGCGCCGATCACTCGGCGCCCCTCCGTTGGGGTCCCGGGACTATTCGCCCCGGGCCTTCGCGACGATCTCCTTGGCGATGCCCGGAGGCACCTCCGCGTAGGAGTCGAACTGCATGCTGTAGCTCGCGCGCCCCTGCGTCTTGCTACGCAGGTCACCCACGTAGCCGAACATCTCAGACAGCGGCACGAGCGCCTGGACGACTCGGGCTCCGGCCCGCTCGTCCATCGCCTGGATCTGCCCGCGGCGACCGTTGAGGTCTCCGATGACATCACCCATGTAATCCTCAGGCGTGGTGACCTCGACGGCCATCATCGGTTCGAGGAGAACAGCGTCAGCCTTGCGCGCGGCCTCCTTGAAGGCCATCGAGCCGGCGATCTTGAAGGCCATTTCCGAGGAGTCGACGTCGTGCGCGGCACCGTCGGTCAGCGTCACCTTCACGCCCACCATCGGGTAACCGGCCAGCACACCGAACTCGGCGGCCTCCTGGGCGCCCGCGTCGACCGAGGGGATGTACTCCCTCGGGACACGGCCACCCGTGACCTTGTTCTCGAACTCGTAGCCGTCGTTGCCTTCGCCCAGAGGTTCGAGGTTGATGATCACCCGCGCGAACTGGCCGGAACCACCGGTCTGCTTCTTGTGGGTGTAGTCGACCTTCTCCACCTTGCGGCGGATGGTCTCACGATAGGCGACCTGGGGACGGCCGACGTTGGCCTCGACCTTGAACTCGCGACGCATGCGGTCGACGAGGATCTCAAGGTGAAGCTCGCCCATGCCCCAGATGACCGTCTGGCCGGTCTCCTCGTCACGACGGACCTGGAAGGACGGGTCCTCTTCGGCCAGCCGCTGGATCGCGGTCGACAGCTTCTCCTGGTCGCCCTTGGTCTTGGGCTCGATGGCCACGTTGATGACCGGAGCCGGGAACGTCATCGACTCGAGCACGACCTGGTCGGCCGGGTCGGACAGGGTGTCACCGGTGGTGGTGTCCTTCAGACCCATGACCGCGACGATCTGACCGGCATGCGCGCTCGAGCGCTCTTCGCGCTTGTTGGCGTGCATCTGGTAGATCTTGCCGATCCGCTCCTTCTTCCCCTTCACGGAGTTGACGACGGCGGAACCGGCCTCGAGGGTGCCCGAGTAGACGCGGATGTAGGTGAGCCGGCCAAGGTGCTGGTCACTCATGATCTTGAATGCCAGCGCGGCGAACGGCTCGGTCGGGTCCGCGTGACGCTCGACGACCTTCTCCTCGTTGCCGACCGCGTGGCCCTTGAAAGCCGGGATGTCGGTCGGCGCGGGGAGGTAGGCGACGATCGCGTCGAGCAGGGGCTGGACGCCCTTGTTCTTGAACGCGGTGCCGGTGAGAACCGGGTTGACGCTGCCGGCCACCGTCGCGCGCCGGAGGGCCGCGACCAGCTGATCCTCGGTGGGCTCGGTGCCCTCGAGGTAGAGCTCCATCAGCTCGTCGTCGTTCTCGGCCACCGTCTCGACCAGCTTGTCGCGCCACTCGCGAGCGGACTCGGCGTGGTCGGCCGGGATGTCGACGACGTCGTACATCTCGCCCTTGGCGGCCTCTTCGCTCCAGAGCAGGCCCTTCATCTTCACGAGGTCGATGACGCCTCTGAAGTTGGCCTCGACACCCCACGGAAGCTGAACGACGGCCGGAGTGGCACCCAAGCGGGTGATCATCATGTCGACGCAGCGGTGGAATTCCGCGCCGACCCGGTCCATCTTGTTCACGAAGCAGATGCGGGGCACGTTGTAACGGTCGGCCTGACGCCACACCGTCTCCGACTGCGGCTCGACACCGGCGACGCCGTCGAAGACTGCAACAGCGCCGTCGAGGACGCGAAGCGAGCGCTCCACCTCAATGGTGAAGTCGACGTGCCCGGGAGTGTCGATGATGTTGATGGTGTGACCGAGCCACTCGCACGTCGTCGCGGCAGACGTGATGGTGATGCCGCGCTCCTGCTCCTGCTCCATCCAGTCCATGGTGGCAGCGCCCTCATGGGTTTCACCGAGCTTGTAGTTGATGCCGGTGTAGAACAGGATGCGCTCGGTGGTGGTGGTCTTGCCCGCGTCGATGTGGGCCATGATCCCGATGTTGCGGACCTTGGCCAGGTCTAGTGCGGTCGTGGTGGCCACTTCTCTCGCGTCCTCGTCGTCTCGTCGAACCGCCGGATTACCAGCGGTAGTGGGCGAAGGCCTTGTTGGACTCGGCCATCTTGTGGGTGTCCTCACGCTTCTTGACAGACGCCCCGAGACCGTTGCTGGCGTCGAGGAGCTCGTTCATGAGGCGCTCGGTCATGGTCTTCTCGCGGCGGGCGCGGGAGTACTGCACCAGCCAGCGCAGGGCCAGGGTGGTGCTGCGCGCCGCGCGCACCTCGACCGGCACCTGGTAGGTCGCGCCACCGACGCGACGGCTGCGGACCTCGAGGGTCGGCTTGACGTTGTCAAGCGCGCGCTTCAGGGTGACGACCGGGTCGTTGCCCGTCTTGTCCCTGCAGCCCTCGAGGGCGCCGTAGACGATCGACTGCGCGATGGAGCGCTTGCCGTCCAGAAGCACCTTGTTGATCAGGGCGGTGACCAGCGGCGAACTGTAGACCGGGTCAGACATGAGCTGACGACGGCCAGGAGAACCCTTGCGAGGCATTGTTAGCTCTTCTCCCTCTTCGCGCCGTAACGGCTGCGGGCCTGCTTGCGGTTGCGGACACCCTGGGTGTCCAGCGAGCCACGGATGATCTTGTAGCGAACACCCGGCAGGTCCTTCACACGACCGCCACGCACGAGCACGATGGAGTGCTCCTGCAGGTTGTGGCCCACACCGGGGATGTAGGCCGTGACCTCGATGCCGTTGGTGAGCCGCACTCGGGCGACCTTGCGGAGCGCCGAGTTGGGCTTCTTCGGGGTAGTGGTGTAGACGCGCTGGCACACACCGCGCCGCTGCGGACTCCCCTTGAGGGCAGGAGTCTTGGTCTTTGAGACCTTGTCCTGCCGGCCCTTGCGGACCAACTGCTGAATAGTGGGCACTGCCACTCCGTTTCGTGCCTTGGCCGGTGTTACGTCATTCTTCAATTCGCAGGTTCTGCCGGTGTCATGACCTGCGATTTGTCCTTGCTTCCGCGCCCCCGCGCTCGGGCGTGTCGCGCTGTCAGCACAGACACATCCACGAGGACCACGAGCCAGGAAGCCGACCTGCGCCACCGTAATGAGCGCACGATCGAGAGCCCGCAAGAACGGGCACGATGGTCTAGGCTACCAGGCTCGCGCGACACGTCAAAACGGCGCGGCAAGGCTACCAGCCTTCCCGCTCCCAGTCCGCGCGGCCCATCCCATCAAGGCCCGGCTACTGCTCCTCGGACATGATATAGGCACGTCCACCGTCCTGCGGCCCATCCGGCAGAACAAGGACCTCCAGGACGTGCCCGCACCTGGTGAAAGTACCCGGCCATCCACAGCGGCCAGAGTTCGCTCCCCCGCCGGAACCGTACTGAGACGCCCCCGGACACGCCGAGAAGCGCCTGGCCTCCGCACAGACGCGACGCGCCCGGGCCCCTCCGAAATGAGGCCCGGGCGCGCGCACCACAGGATGGTTACCGAGTTTTCATCGGTTGTACTGGCCGAAGTCGTACTCCTCCAGCGGCACGGCCTCGCCGCTGCCGGTGCCGAAGGTGTAGTCGGCCGCGGAGCCGTCGTAGCCGCCCACGGTGTACATGGCGGCCTTGGCCTCCTCGGTCGGCTCGACCCGGATGTTGCGGTACTGGGGCATGCCCGTGCCGGCCGGGATGAGCTTGCCGATGATGACGTTCTCCTTCAGGCCCAGGAGCGAGTCGGACTTGGCGTGGATCGCCGCGTCCGTCAGGACCCTGGTCGTCTCCTGGAAGGAGGCCGCCGACAGCCACGACTCGGTGGCGAGCGACGCCTTCGTGATGCCCATGAGGACCGGGCGACCGGCGGCCGGGGAGCCGCCTTCCGCCACCGTCTCGCGGTTCATCTGCTCGAAGCGCGGGCGCTCGACGAGCTCGCCGGGCAGCAGGTCGGTCTCACCGGACTCGAGCACGTTCACGCGCTTGAGCATCTGCCGCACGATGATCTCGATGTGCTTGTCGTGGATCGACACACCCTGCGACCGGTAGACCTGCTGGACCTCCGCCACCAGGTGCAGCTGCACGGCCCGCGGGCCGAGGATGCGCAGCACCTCGTTGGGGTTGACCGCACCGGCGACCAGCTGCTGGCCGACGGAGACCCGCTGGCCCTCCGAGACGAGCAGGCGCGAACGCATCGAGACCGGGTAGGCGATCTCCTCGGACCCGTCGTCCGGGGTGATGACGATCTTCCTGGCCTTGTCGGTCTCGTCGATCCGGACCCGGCCCTCCGCCTCGGAGATCGGGGCGACACCCTTGGGGATGCGCGCCTCGAAGAGCTCCTGGACTCGGGGCAGACCGTGGGTGATGTCGGCGCCCGCCACACCACCGGTGTGGAAGGTACGCATCGTCAGCTGCGTGCCCGGCTCACCGATCGACTGGGCGGCGATGATGCCGACCGCCTCGCCGACGTCCACGAGCTTGCCGGTGGCCAGCGAGCGGCCGTAGCAGGTCGCGCAGACACCGATCTTGGCTTCGCAGACCAGAGCGCTGCGGGTGCGGACCGTCTCGACGCCGGCCTCGACCAGCTTGGTGACGTGGATGTCGTTGATGTCCACGCCGGCCGGGACGACGACCTTGCCATCGACCTCGACGTCCTCGGCCAGGATGCGGCCGTGCACGTTGGACTCGGCGTTCTCGGCCTTGACCAGGTTGCCCGACGCGTCACGGTCGCCGACGTTGAGCGGGACCGCGCGGTCGGTGCCGCAGTCGATCTCGCGCACGATGACGTCCTGCGCCACGTCCACCAGACGACGGGTCAGGTAACCCGAGTCGGCGGTGCGCAGCGCGGTGTCGGCCAGACCCTTCCGCTGTCCGTGGGTCGAGATGAAGTACTCGAGCACCGACAGACCCTCACGGAACGAGGCCTTGATCGGGCGCGGGATCGTCTCACCCTTGGTGTTGGACACCAGGCCACGGATGCCGGCGATCTGACGCACCTGCATCTTGTTGCCTCGGGCACCGGAGTTGACCATCATCCAGACCGGGTTGGTCGCCGGGAAGGCGTTGACCATGTCGGTCTCGACGTCGGCCGTCGCGTGGGTCCAGATCTCGATGAGCTCCTGACGGCGCTCCTCGTCGGTGATCAGACCACGCTCGTACTCGCGCTGGACCTTGTCGGCCCGGCGCTCGTAGTTTTCCATGATCTCGGCCTTGTTCGGCGGCGCGACCACGTCGTCGATCGAGATCGTGACACCGGAACGGGTCGCCCAGCGGAAGCCCGCGTCCTTGAGCGCGTCGAGCGAGTTGGCGACCTCGACCTTGGGATAGGTCTCGGCCAGCTCGTTCACGATCGTGGACAGCTGCTTCTTGCCGACCTGGAAGTTGACGAACGGGTAGCTCAGGGGCAGCGTCTGGTTGAACAGGCACCGCCCGAACGTCGTCTCCAGACGGATCGGGTCGCCCTGCTCCCAGCCCTCCGGCGCGACCCAGTCACGGGGCGGCAGGACGTCCTTGAGCCGGATCTGGATCTTCGCCTGGATGTCCAGCTCGTTGCGGTCGAACGCCATGTGGGCCTCGGCGATCGAGCCGAAGACCCGGCCCTCTCCCGTGGCGCCGTCCTTCTGGGTGGTCAGCCAGTAGAGGCCGATGACCATGTCCTGGGTGGGCATCGTCACGGGCTTGCCGTCGGCCGGCTTGAGGATGTTGTTGGTCGAGAGCATCAGGATGCGAGCCTCGGCCTGGGCCTCAGCCGACAGCGGCAGGTGCACGGCCATCTGGTCGCCGTCGAAGTCGGCGTTGAACGCGGTGCAGACCAGCGGGTGGATCTGGATGGCCTTGCCCTCGACCAGCTGCGGCTCGAAGGCCTGGATGCCCAGACGGTGGAGCGTCGGAGCGCGGTTGAGCAGCACCGGGTGCTCGGTGATGACCTCTTCGAGCACGTCCCACACGACGGGACGGGCCCGCTCGACCATCCGCTTGGCCGACTTGATGTTCTGGGCGTGGTTGAGATCGACCAGCCTCTTCATCACGAACGGCTTGAACAGCTCCAGCGCCATCTGCTTGGGCAGGCCGCACTGGTGGAGCTTGAGCTGCGGGCCGACGACGATGACCGAACGGCCGGAGTAGTCGACTCGCTTGCCCAGGAGGTTCTGGCGGAACCGACCCTGCTTGCCCTTCAGCATGTCGCTGAGGGACTTGAGCGGGCGGTTGCCGGGACCGGTGACCGGGCGACCGCGGCGGCCGTTGTCGAACAGCGCGTCGACGGCCTCCTGGAGCATCCGCTTCTCGTTGTTCACGATGATCTCGGGCGCGCCGAGGTCGAGCAGACGCTTGAGACGGTTGTTGCGGTTGATGACCCGGCGGTAGAGGTCGTTGAGGTCGGACGTCGCGAACCGGCCACCGTCGAGCTGCACCATGGGGCGCAGGTCCGGTGGGATGACCGGGATGCAGTCGAGCACCATGCCGCGCGGCGAGTTGGTCGTGTTGAGGAACGCCGACACGACCTTGAGCCGCTTGAGCGCGCGGGCCTTCTTCTGGCCCTTGCCGCTGCGGATGGTCTCGCGCAGGTTTTCGGCCTCGGCGTCGAGGTCGAAGCTGATCAGGCGGTCCTGGATCGCCTGCGCGCCCATGCCGCCCTTGAAGTAGCGGCCGAAGCGGTCACGCATCTCGCGGTAGAGCAGCTCGTCGCCCTCGAGGTCCTGGACCTTGAGGTTCTTGAAGCGGCTCCAGACCTCCTCGAGCCGGTCCAGCTCACGCTGGGCCCGGTCGCGGAGCTGGCGCATCTCACGCTCGGCGCCCTCACGCACCTTGCGGCGCTGGTCGCCCTTGGCGCCGGCGGCCTCGAGCTCGGCCAGGTCGGCCTCGAGCTTCTTCTGCCGGGCCTCGACGTCGGCGTCGCGGCGCTGCTCGATGTGCTGCCGCTCGACGGAGATCTTGGCCTCCAGCGAGGGCAGGTCACGCTCACGCATCTCGGTGTCGACATGCGTGATCATGTACGCCGCGAAGTAGATGACCTTCTCCAGGTCCTTCGGGGCCAGGTCGAGCAGGTAGCCGAGGCGCGACGGGACGCCCTTGAAGTACCAGATGTGCGTGACCGGCGCGGCCAGCTCGATGTGGCCCATCCGCTCACGACGCACCTTGGCGCGAGTCACCTCGACGCCACAGCGCTCACAGATGATGCCCTTGAACCGGACGCGCTTGTACTTGCCGCAGTAGCACTCCCAGTCGCGGGTCGGGCCGAAGATCTTCTCGCAGAAGAGCCCGTCCTTTTCCGGCTTGAGAGTCCGGTAGTTGATGGTCTCCGGCTTCTTCACCTCGCCGTGGGACCACTGGCGGATGTCGTCGGCCGTAGCGAGGCCGATCCTGAGCTCGTCGAAGAAGTTGACGTCTAGCATGTGTGCGATCTCCCCCTCAGACTTCTTCCACGCTGCTCGGCTCACGCCGGGACAGATCGATGCCGAGCTCCTCCGCCGCGCGGAAGACGTCCTCGTCGGTGTCTCTCATCTCGATGGACATGCCGTCGCTGGAGAGCACCTCGACGTTGAGGCAGAGCGACTGCATCTCCTTGATG